>JBDRPB010000001.1:0-4946 GCA_043809485.1 Pseudomonadota bacterium
TCAGTTTATCCACAGTGGCATAATTACCAAGGCCCTTAAGATCATCGGCAGAGGATAACTCATACTTGTCTTTACCGATAAGCAGCTTATGCAGCTTCCCATCTTGAGGCAGGCCCTCGACGACTATAGCTGCAATTCCAAGCCTGGCCAGATATCCGCCGGCCTGGCCCCCTGAATTAGCCTCCTTTATGGTCCCTGTCAGGGGGCTCTTGGCTCCCACAGAGATACGACCCGAATTGGCGCAGTTGGTCCCTCCCAACAGACCCGGAGCAAAAATAAGTTTGTTGTTCGGGCCAATAGCTGAACAGGTTGGCTCCACTTCCTTGTTAACAATAGCGGAGGTCAAACCCCTTCCACCGAGACCTTCATAAGCCTCAGGGATATCTTCGCTTTTGACCGATAGGTCAGACATATTGACTCTCAGGATCTTGAACATAGTATTCTCCTTTCTTGAACGTTGGTAAATAAAGGGTTTAGAATTTTTTTAGTATGTTATAAGAACATGCAGAAATCAAGGAAATTCTTTTGAAGATTCAATTGGTTAGATCAATATTGACATAAGGGTGAATAGATTATGTGTTTGACATATCTGCTTATTTTCACGATAATTCTGGCGTCTAATTCGCTTATCCCGGAAACTTTCATCAGGCAAATTTTAAAGGACAACGGCATGCCACTTAAAATATTCTTGAGCTCAACACTTCGAAAGCATGTTCCCGGCTATGATCCCGCAAAAGGTGTGGTCTTATCCCCGGATAAGGAAATAACCGTGGCTGAGCTTTGTGAACAAATGAATATCCCGGAACATAGAATCAAACTTATCATTGTAGACGGAAAAAATAAGTCCCTGGCACACGTATTGACAGGAGTTGAGCGCGTGGGGCTGTTTCCGGCAATTGGTGGAGGTTGACATGGTTTCCAGTGAAAACAGGCACACCGTGAATATTAGTTTATTTGGCTTCCTCCGGCGTTATATGGATGAGCAGGGCCTTCCCTATGCCCTTGAAAGAGAAATCGCGCGTCAGGGTGAGGCCGCCTTTGACCTTGCCAGGGAGCTTTCCCTCCCGCCGGAAAAAATCGAAGCGGTCTTTTGTAACGGACGGGTAATAAACATATATGATACGGTATTCCCTGGGGACCGGGTCGCATTTTTCCCCTTTGGAACCCCTGGGCCGTACCGTGTTTTTTTGGGAATAGCAAGGGAGAATATCGAACGCACTCGGCGGGAGAAGAAGGCTGTGGATGTAGAGAAAGGGAAATGAATTCAGAGATACAAATAAATATCCGTGAACTGCTTCATGCGAAATCGAAAAAGATTACGGATCCTGCTGGACGCGAAGTAGAGATACTGGAAGATGCGCAGGCTTCAAAAGTGGCAGAGGAATGCCACTCCACACTTCACAATGTATATATTGAGGCACTGACACTCGGAATTTGTCCCTACCGTTATCTCCGCAACAGGGAGGCCATTTCCCTCCAGGAACAACTCAACCTGGCAAAATCCCGTGTGGCTGTGATTGGTGCGGGAGGGTTGGGAGGACAGGTTATCTTATTACTGGCGAGAATGGGAATTGGGACCCTGGTGGTCGTGGACTATGATGTTTTCGATGAAACCAACCTGAACCGCCAGGCTTTGAGCAGCATGGAGACTCTCGGTAAGCCAAAATCTGAAGCAGCGGCTGTCACGGTGAGTTCTATTAATCCAGGGGTTAAGGTAATACCCTGTCAGGTCAAACTGGACTCTTCCAATGCACCTGAAATACTAACAGGTTCAAATGTAGTTGTGGATGCCCTGGACAACGTGCAGGATCGATTTCTCCTTGAACGAACTACAAAAAAGTTAGGGATTCCAATGGTACATGGAGCATTGGCAGGTTTTGAGGGCCAGGTTATGACCATCTTTCCCGATGATCCGGGTCTGAAGCATCTCTATAGAAATGAAGGGGCAGGTGGAGATAAGTCAGAGCGCCCTGAGTCCATCCTTGGTGTTCCCACCTTCACGCCTTCCTTGATCGCAACCCTCGAGGCCATGGAGGTCTTAAAGATCATTCTGAAACGAGAAAAAATCTTCCGAAACACCATGGTTCATGTGGACCTGGAGACCGGCCAGATTAATAGGTTTACCTTTGAAAAGAAGTAAATATAACTGTGAAAGTTGAAATGGAAATAAAGAAATGTTTTGAAATTCTTGAGCTTGACCCTAATGCTTCCGTAGATGAGGCAAAACAGGCGTACAAAGATATCGTCAATGTTTGGCACCCGGATCGTTTCTCTCATAATTCCAGACTCAAAGAAAAGGCCGAGAAAAAATTGAAGGAGGTCAACGTTGCATATGAGACAGTAAATTCCTTTTTATCCTCAAAAAAGGGACTCAGGCCAAGGCCGGATCAAGCCCCACCAGCAAAAACTGCAACAAGTGATAAAACAGAGGCCAAAACAAAACCAGATTCCAAGAGCGCCCACCAAAATTTTCAGGGAGAAGCCAAAGCTGAGGATAAAACAGAAGCGGTCGCTGAAACAGGCACACGGATTTTTTTAGAGGTATGCTCCTTTCTTTACAGTTCACTTCGCCGCATTATTGATAAACAGGTACTTAACCCGGATCCAAAAAATGAAGCCGGCCCAAAAGGGCTTAACCAGAACCAAATGCGAGACCGACCCAAGGTCGGAGGAATGGGCAGGGGTATGGGCAGGCAAAGAGGTAAAGGCAGGGGTGCGGGCAGGGGCAGAGGGCGTCGCTAAATCATGTGATCTTAATGATGATCTTAAAAATCATCTCAGGCGGACAGACTGGCGTTGATCAGGCGGCCCTTGATGTTGCAATTGAGCTGGGTATCCCCCACGGAGGTTGGATACCCAAAGGGAGGAAGGCTGAAAACGGGGCGCTTCCGGACAAATATAGATTGAAGGAAATGCCCACCTCCAGCTATGCAAAACGAACAGCACAAAATGTTATCGACTCAGAAGGCACACTGATCATATCCCTGGGGCCGCTAACAGGCGGTTCTGAACTGACTCACAAAACTGCTATGCTGCATGACAGGCCCTGTCTTCATATTGACCTGGGCACCTTGAATACCCTTCAGGCCGTAAAGACTGTTCGCTCGTGGATTGTTCACCATGGTATAGAAATGCTCAATATTGCAGGACCTCGGGCCAGCGAAAATCCCGAGATATATGACATGACGGCAAAAACCCTCAAGGCTGTTTTGGGGAAGGCTGAGATGAGATCCTTCTGATAGCCTGGATTCGTTCGAGGACTGGAGGGTGGCTATAACTCAGAAACACTTTAAGGGGATGGGGTGTCAGGTTTGAGAGGTTCTCAACACTCAGCTTTTTAAGCGCCGCAATCATAGATGCAGATGCCTTATAGGTTTTCACCGCATATTCATCTGCATCGTATTCGTGCCTGCGGGAAAGCATATTTCCAAAAATGGAGAGAACCATTTGAATGGGGGAATAAAGAAAGCCAAAAAAGAGAAGGCTTGCATAAATTGAGATCTCTTGCATCTTAAATGCGGCAAACAGTTCCCTGTTATTAATAAATAGAGAAAGGATGCCGAACATCAACCCTGTTGAAAGGATCGATATAACAATAGATTTAAATATGTGCTTTTTTTTGTAATGACCCATTTCATGGGCAAGAATGGAAACAAGTTCCTTAACAGTGTGCTTTTCAACAAGAGTATCAAACAAGACGATCCTTCGAAACCGGCCAAACCCGGTGAAAAAGGCATTTGTCTTAGTAGAACGCTTCGAACCATCCATCGTGAAAATGCCCTTTAGCTTAAATTCCTGTGACCTGGCATAGTCTTCAATTGTCTTTTTGAGCTCTCCCTCCTCTAAGTGGATAAATTTGTTAAAAATAGGCATAATAACGACTGGAGCAATGAACATAAGAAATATCTGGAATATGGTTACCGCAATCCAGCAATAGAGCCAGGCCAATGGCCCTGCCTTCTCGAAAAACCACAAAACGGCCGATAGAACTATTCCACCAATTACTGCAATCAATAACCAGCCTTTCAGGATATCCAGGACAAAGGTTTTTGGCGTGGTTTTGTTGAAACCATATTTCTCTTCAATGACAAACGTACTGTAAATTGAAAAGGGAATTGAAAGTATTTGTAAGGCAAGGAGGAGGACTCCGGTAAAAATCAACCCGGTAAGGATAGACCCCAAATTGAAGCCCCGGCCAAACTGATCGACCATATTGAACCCCCCGAAAAGGATAAAGGCAATTGTTATGGGGGTAGTAATGGTATCACTGATTATTCCAAATCGGGTGTTTTCCCTGAGATACTCCTGTGACTTTTTGTATTTATCTGCATCATAGTAGCCTTCAAACTCCTCAGGTAAAACTGTCCTTACGTGTCGCACATTTAGTGTGTCAACGATTAGGTCCAAAAGATAGGTCCCAATCAACACAGCAAGAATAATTATCAGGAAACAATTCATTCAAGCAAAACCAAGCCTTCGCTCAATGCCACACCTACGTTCCGTTCCATTTCTCCGGTCTTTGCCACTTCTCATTTCAAGATCCCCCGGTCCAAACTCCCCGCATCTACGGTCCATACAGCTTCTTTGATCTATACAACTCCTTCGATCCAACTCATCTCTCCTGTCAAAACCGCTTCTGCGATCCGTTCCCGGCCTCCTCTCGGGAATGTGTACCGAATAAGAAAAGCGCCTGCGATCCCCTCCCAGACGTCTGCCACCGTTGTCTCTTATTCGAAAAGACGGTTCCGAATTCCCCACGGAAATTAGTGCTCCTTCAATTCAAATTTCCCACGATAAACCTAACCCGGCGAAGCCGGAACCAAATTGAATATTGACGATTGAATATTGACGATTTGTGGTATCGCTTCGCTCTGTCTTTTCTATTAAAATCGATAGAATTCCTTAAATATTCAATCTGGCTATGGCATAAATCATGCGCAAACATG
>JBDRPB010000002.1:0-4205 GCA_043809485.1 Pseudomonadota bacterium
ATCTATCTCCTCTTTGGATACTGTTAGTGCCGGACAAAAGCGGATCGTATTCTCGCCACATCCAAGGAGTAATAGTCCCTTTGCAAAGGCCTTTTGGATCAACTCATTGCGCCAGTCGCCGGCCCTTTCTTTTGTCTCACGATCCTTAACCAGCTCAACGCCAACCATCAGACCCTTGCCGCGTACATCGCCCATGCACTCTATTGATTTTTGCAATTCTCCTAGTCTTGTTATTAAATACTGGCCTTGGATTTCAGCATTTTCCATCAGCTCAGATTCGAGCAACTCGATAGTGGCCAGGGCAGCGCTGCAGGAGACAGGGTTGCCTCCGAAGGTGGACGCATGAGAGCCTGCCTCCCAGACCATAATGTCAGACTTGGCCACCATAGCGCCGAGCGGCATGCCTGATGCAATACCCTTTGCCAGGGCTATTATGTCCGGCACTACGCCAAAGTGCTCCATAGCGAACATCTTTCCGGTGCGGCCCATGCCAGACTGTACCTCATCGGCCACATAGAGAATTCCGTACTTTTTGGCTACTTTCTGAAGCTCCGGGTGGAATTCGGGTGGAGGCACAATATATCCTCCCTCACCCTGGATAGGCTCTACAAAAATAGCCGCAACCTCTTCCGGAGGCATGGTGGTGCGGAAGAGTGTATCCTCCACCCACCGCACACACTCAGTTCCGCAATCCGGATAGGACAAATTGTAAGGGCATCTGTAACAATAGGCATAGGGTATATGGGTAATTCCGGGTATAAGTGGATTGTAATGCTTCTTCTGGATTATTTTACTTGCTGTAAGTGAGAGTGCGCCCATGGTACGGCCGTGGAAAGCGCCAAAAAAGGCAATGTTCAGCTCCCGCTTGGTATACCACCGGGCAAGCTTAAAGGCCGCTTCCACTGACTCAGCGCCGGAATTGCCAAAATAGACCTTATTGTTACCATCTCCCGGTACCAGACTGGCCAGCTTTTCTGCTAAAGCAATCTGAGGATTATAGTAAAAATCGGTCCCGGACATGTGCAACAGCTTGTCCGCCTGTTTCTTAATGGCATTGACTACATGGGGATGGCAGTGTCCTGTAGCACATACTGCAATACCTGAAGTAAAGTCCAGGAATGTGTTGCCATCCGGATCATTGATCCATAGCCCTTTAGCCTTTTCAGCAACAAGAGGATAAGCCCTGGTGTATGAGGGAGAGACATGATCGCGATCTATATCGATCAACGCAGCAGCTTTAGGACCAGGGAGAGATGTCTTTATATTAGGTAGTTTCATAGGGAGTACTCCTTTTTCAGTAATTTATTTGATCAATTTTTGGAGATGCCTTAAAAGAACTTTTTTTAAAGTGGGACTGCCATGATCCCTGTATTCGTAACGCACTCTTAGAGTTGGCTTGTTGATAGACAGAAGTTTAGGTAAATCAATGGGTGTTGAAAAGAGAACCAGGTCACAGTCCGCATTGTTAATTGTGGTTTCCAGGTCTTGCATTTGTTGTTTGCCGTATCCCATAGCAGGCAACACTGCACCAATGTTTGGATAAGTTTCAAAGGTTTCTTTGATTGTCCCGGTAATGTAAGGCCTTGGATCAACCATACTTGCTGCTTCATTCCTCTTAGCTGCTATAGTCCCGGCACCAAAAGGCATCCCTCCGTGAGTGAGGGTGGGGCCGTCTTCAACCACAAGAACGCGTTTACCGCGGATTTGCCCTGCATCATCTACAAGAACAGCCGATTCTGCTAACACGATGTCTGCATTGGGGGCATGCTTTTCAATGTTTTTTCGGACAAGATTCACCTGATCGGTCTCTGCACTATCCACCTTGTTTATGACAGCGATATCTGCCATGAGCATGTTTGTTTCGCCCGGGTAATACAGTGTTTCATGTCCGGCCCGATGGGGGTCAAAAATCACAATGTGCACATCAGGAAAATAGAAGGGAGTATCATTGTTTCCCCCGTCCCAGACGATAACATCGGCTTCTTTTTCTGCTTCTTTGAGAATTTTTTCGTAGTCAACTCCCGCATAGACTACAGTGCCCTGGGCTACCAGAGGTTCATATTCTTCTCTTTCCTCAATGGTACAGTTGTTCTTTTCGAAATCTTCATAGGATGAAAAGCGCTGCACTACTTGCTTTGTCAAATCTCCGTAGGGCATTGGATGGCGGATGGCGACCACCTTTTTCCCCATTCCCCTTATAACATCACACACATGGCGAGTGGTTTGCGATTTCCCGCATCCTGTCCTCACCGCACAAACCGCCACAACGGGTTTTTCTGATCTGAGCATTGTATATGTGGCGCCGATAAGCATGAAATCCGCACCCCCTGCCATGGCCACAGAAGCCTTATGCATGACTTCAACATGGGGAATGTCGCTGTAGGAAAAAGCCACCAGATCCGCCTTGTGCTCCTGAATAAGGTCGGTAAGTTGATCTTCAGAATAGATGGATATACCTTCAGGGTAAAGATCACCCGATAACTCCGGCGGATAGAGTCGTCCCTCAATATCCGGGATCTGAGCAGCCGTAAAGCCGATGACCTTGTAGCGGGTGTTGTCCCTGAAATAGATGTTGAAGTTGTGGAAATCGCGTCCCGCAGCCCCCATGATGATAACCTTTTCAGCCATCATAACCACCTTTTCTATGAGTGTTTTGAAGTTTAATCGTCAGACTTAATTAGTTTATAAATCCTCTTTTCCCTCTCCGACAGTGCTTTTTCCCGGTCATAGACCTTGTGTAGAAAATAATGAAAGAAGTCATGGCGAAGGCTGTCTCGGTTGGCAATGATAAACCAGCGGTTACGTGTCCAGTTGATGGGAGAGAGGTCTTCATTCCCTTCCTCAAATATTCCCACCAGGGCCTCGGACCTGTCTGAAATTATATCGAACGATCGACCTCCGATAGTGTCAAGGAGCTTTTCCGATCCTGGGTGAACAACCTGAATGTCGAACGTCAAGGGAATATCGCCCATAGAGATGTATCTTACACCAACACCCCTTGCCGCCGCTTCCTGTAAATCTCTCTCAAGGATCCTGCCTGCTTTGGGAAAAAGGCGGACATAGAGTTCTTTTCGGGCTGAGCGTATCATTTCACCGGCCTTTTTCAATACTTCCTCATATCCACGAATGACCCATATGTATTCATAAGTGGTTTCCTGGGATGCCTCGGTGAGTTGTTTCTTAAGGATTGAAAGATCGGATTCAAACCGGTTGCGGAGTCTTTTCATCAGTTCGTCAGGAGGCAAAGGGACGTACAGTCCATTTTCTACCTCCAGAACCAGTCCCCTTTTGGTCATGTTACGCAGAACGTCATAGATCCTTGATCTGGAAATTCCCGAAAGCCTGCTCAACTGGGACCCGTTGGATGGATGCTTTGCTACCAGAGAAAGGTAGCAAGAGATCTCGTATTGCGAAAAACCAAGTTGATTCAATTCGTTGTAGGTATCCATGATTATTGTTGTTGCTATTGGAGTAGCGGCATTTCCTTGTATGCTGCTACCATATTAGCAACAAAACAAACAAATATTTAAAATATTGTCAAGCGGTTTTTAAAGTGAGACATGTATTTTTTGAGAAATATGCAAGCCCGAGAATGCCCTTGACAACGAGTTCTCCGGTAAGGTAGAGATTTCGCATATATAGGGAATCAGGGGAACGCTAAGCGTTGTGCTTGACTCGGTCAATCCAGAAGGTAGTGAAAAGACAAAGGCTATTAATGATGCAATCCCATTAAGAATAAAAAGGTAAGAAAATGGAAAAACTGATTATAACTGCGGCACTAACTGGTTCCGGTCCCACCAGGGAGAATAACCCGCATATTCCATACAGCCCGGCTGAGATCGCTGATGAGGCCTTGAGATGCTGGCGGGCAGGGGCTGCTGTGGTTCATGTCCATGTCCGGGACCCTGGAACAGGTCGCCCTGCTTTTGAGCGAAAGCTGTTCGTCGAGGTTGTTGAAAGGGTGAGAGCCGAAAGCGACATTTTAATAAACCTTACTACCAGCGCTTTTAACATAGAGGGTCCTGATACGGGTGAAAGGCGTCTCATGCCGGTGGATCTGGGGCCGGATCTTTGGTCCCTTGATATTGGCAGCCTGAACTTTCGAGGCAGGGTCTTTATAAAGTCCTCTGAGTGGGTAGAAACGGCTGCGGACAGAATGCGAAAAGCCGGAGTTAAACCTGAGATGGAGGTGTTCGAACTGGGTC
>JBDRPB010000003.1:0-4950 GCA_043809485.1 Pseudomonadota bacterium
GCGTCATAAATATGAGCAATGCTCCCTGCGCCACCCGAGGCTATGACCGGGATATTCACATTTTCAGAAATAAGCGGGGTTAGTGACAGTTCATAACCCTTTTTTGTGCCATCCGCATCAATTGAATTCAAACATATTTCACCGGCCCCCAGACTTTCTGCCTCCCTGGCCCAGGCCAGTGCGTCAATACCTGTATAGGTTCTGCCGCCATGAATGACCATCTCATAGCCCGATGGAATCTTTTTGGAATGTTCAACCTTCTTAACATCCATTCCAAGCACAATACACTGGCTCCCAAAGGCCTTAGCCCCTTCAGAAATGATCTTGGAGTTTATTATTGCTTCGGTATTTACACTGACCTTTTCTGCTCCGGCAAGAAGAACTTCGCGCATATCTTCGATGGTCCTGATTCCACCACCCACGGAAAAGGGTATAAAGATCTCTTCGGCCACACGGTGACCAACGTCTATCATGATATTGCGCCGGTCGCTCGATGCCGTGATATCATAAAAAACGATCTCATCCGCGCCCTGTTCATAATAAAACCGTGCCATTTCAACAGGATCGCCGATATCCACATTTTCCTTAAACTTTATGCCCTTGGTGGTCTTACCGTCCCTTACATCAAGGCAGGGTATGATACGTTTACTTAACATTGCGATCCTTTAACTTATCCTGTCAAATTTTACCGTTCCATGTACAAAAATTCTTCAAGATCCTCAGGCCAGGAGGGCCGCTTTTCTCCAGATGAAATTGCATGGCAATCAGATTCTTATGGCCAATTATTGACGGGAATTCTATTCCGTAATCGGTAGTACCGATGATGTATTGGTCAGCAGCAGGCATTGGATAATAGGAATGGACAAAGTAAAACTCATCCTGAGGCCTGATCCCCTCCAATACCGGATGCATCCTGACCAGATGCACGCCGTTCCATCCCATATGTGGTATCTTTAGACGTTCATTATCAACGGAAAAAAGAGGTGAGGGAAAAAGCTTAACATCTCCCCCAATTAATCCAAGACACTGAGCATTATTCTCTTCGCTTTTTTCCAGTATGATCTGTGCACCGAGGCAAATTCCTAGGATGGGAGTGCCTTCCTTAAAGGCCTGTGTTAAGCCCTTATCCAACCCAAAATGTCTCAAATCTGCAATTGCCTTTCCAGCGGCCCCCACTCCCGGAAAAATAATCCTTTCAGAATTCAATACTTCTTCCCTATCGTGAGTAATGCGGCAGGCAAACCCCAATTTTTTAAGGGCACGCTCTACACTCCTCAGGTTTCCAGCCTTATAGTCAATGATGGCAATCATTTTTTTCCCATTCACTTTGATTTTATTTTACTCCATAAGCTAAAAAGTATTTTTGAAACGATTTTTCAATAGATTTTCCACTTTTGATTGACAAAAAGGGTAGATCGTTAATACTTTGACCTTTCCACTTAGTTCACTTCGTTCATCCCGCCACGGCGGAACTTCGCGATGCTGGTTGCTGGATGCTCGACGCTGGATAGAAAACAGAAAAATATTCATCGTTTCATCCAGTATCACGTATAAGGTTGTAACACACGGGGCTAAAAAAAATTGACATAAATTTTATAATCTTTGTCCATGCAGATGGATAGAAAGGACGGTTAACATGAAAAAGATCGAAGCAATCATTAAACCATTTAAGCTCGATGACGTTAAGGAGGCCGTGTTGGATTTAGGGGTTACCGGCATGACCATTACAGAAGTCAAGGGTTTTGGCAGACAGAAGGGGCACAAGGAAATCTACAGAGGAGCTGAGTATGTTGTGGATTTTCTACCCAAAACGAAGATCGAAGTAGTTGTTGCCTCAGATATGGTTGCCAGGGTAATTGAAACCATCAAGAAGCAGGCCTACACGGGTGAAATAGGAGATGGTAAAATATTTGTCCTGCCCGTGGAAAAGGCCATCCGGATACGAACGGGAGAAGAAGACGAAGACGTCATCTAAAGATTTGGATAAGTTACGTCAACTTATTAAAAATTTCCTTGAATCCAGAGAAGCCCTGATTCTTGAACATACAAAACAGAGTTCAGGGTTTCGCACAACTCGAAGATATACTGGTCTTATGAACCAGTTTATTGGATCACTGTTCTTTACGGCTGGATTCACGCACAAGAACAGGGAGGCCAGGGAAAATACACTCGCGGTTGTGGCCTTGGGCGGTTATGGCAGGCGTGAACTCTGCTTTGGATCTGATGTAGACCTGATGGTGATCCACCAGGGCAGGCTTTCCCCTGAGATGAATGAAATTATCAGCCGGACGTTATATGCTCTTTGGGATGCCAAGTTGGATGTAGGGCATTCAATCTTAACGACCCATGAATGTGTCCGGCTGGCCATGAATGATTTCAAGGTTCTAACGTCTGTAATGGACGGTCACTTCCTCCTGGGTTCTCGACCCTTTTTTAGGCTTTTCCAGGTGGCATTCTGGTCAAAGATCGAACGTGAAAAAAAATCCATTCTCAACCAGTTTCTGATTTTCCAGGAAAAGAGAAAGGAAAAATATAGTAGCGAAGAATATTTTGTAGAACCCGATATAAAAGAGGGGCTGGGCGGTCTCAGGGATCTCAATTTCATGGCCTGGATGGCCAGGATCTATTTCGGATGTAAACTCCTCAATCAGATCAAACATTTCGCGGTCTTTTCCCATTTTGGATTTGATAATCTGAACCATTCCGGGAACTATCTCCTGAAGGTACGAAATCACCTTCATCTCCTGGCAGGCAGAAAAGAAGACAAGCTTCTGCTTTCACTTCAGAACAAGCTGTCCCGCAGTCTTAATTACGTTGACGGTCCATATATTACAGGGACTGATAAATTCATGCGGGAACTCTACCTTCATCTAAACCGGATTCGCTATGGCCATGAAGAGTTTCTGGCAAAGGCCCTGGATATCATCGCGCCTTTACCGGTGAGTTCAGAGCCAACCGAGGATGACTTGCCCCAGGAGTTTAAGGTGACAAAGGGGAATATTGTTTTAAAAGGAGGAAGGCTTTCGGAAAAAGAGCCCCTGATAATTCTTAAGGCCCTATGCGAGGCCAACCAGAGGGGGCTTTTCTTAGGTTCGGGTTTTATCTGGGAAGCGAGGAAAAAAATCACTACAGAAGGGGAAAAACTCCTTGGGACCCCTGGGGCGAGAGAGCTATTTCTGGAAATTATCTTCAACCCGAAAAACCCAAAAATTATCAGGCTTGCCCTTGAGATCGGACTGATCACCCTGTTTATTCCCGAATTTAAAAGGATAAGGAATCTGGCGGAGTCAGGTTATTATCATGTAGAGACCATTGATCTCCATTCCCTGAAGACCCTTGAGATCGTGAATGAGATTTCAAAGGGCACGTATGATGAAAAATGGCCTCTGCTCAGAGAGGCCCTTGAAGAACTGGAAAATGCCCATTGGCTTTTTCTGGCCGCCCTCCTTCACGATACCGGGAAGGGGTATGGGGAAGACCATTCCAGGAAAGGCGCCAGGCTCATCCCGAGGATTCTGAATAGACTCGGCATCGAAGGAAAAGCCCTTAAGGTAATCCCTTTTCTTGTGAGAGAGCACCTGCTGCTCGCTCATATTTCCCAGCGCAGGGACTTAGGCGATGAAAAAACCTCGGTTCAGGTGGCCCAGATCATCCAGGATAAGGATCTTTTGCAGATGCTGTTCCTGCTGACAGTGGCCGACAGTTTTGCAACCGGGCCTATTGCCCGCAGCGACTGGAGAATCATGCTCCTTACTGAGTTGTTTGTCAAAGTAAGGCGCATCATAGCAGGAGGTGTTCTGGCCTCTCCGGATGCGACTAAAAAAATTGAGGCCAACAAGAGATTGCTCATTGAGAGGCTGGAAACTAATTTTCCAAAAGAAGAGATCATTAACCTTATCGAACAGCTTTCATCCCGATATTTCCTGAACACCACCTTAGAAGACATGGCCGAGCACTTCAGGCTTGCCTTGACAATGGATCAAAAAAAACATTTATGGAAATTGCAAAAGCTCACAAATGTTCCCGTCACCAGGGTGATTCAATGCGTATACGATAAACCGGGCCTGTTCAGTAAGATGGTGGGGGTCTTTACTCTCAATAACATCAAGGTCCTGTCCGCCAACATTTTTACCCTGAAAAACGGCCTTGCCTTTGATGTCTACGATGTGACAAACCCCCCTGACCCGTACCGTGAAGACGAAACGTGGGACAAAATCCAGAGAGAGCTGGATTTAGCCATGGAAGATCGGCTTCAATTAGGGAAGCTGCTCCTTAACAAAAAAGGGAAAATGATGCTGTATTCCGGGGGATATCAAACGCCGATTCCCAAGAAGGTTAAAATCAACAATGAAATTTCTGATTTTTTTACCTTCATTGAGGTGAACACAGGGGTGAAAGTTGGATTGCTCTATGAACTGACAGAACAGATCTCTTCTATGGGTTTGGATATAAGATTCGCCAAATTCAACAGGGACAAAGAAAAAATGACCGGCGTCTTTTATGTCAGAGATTCCTCAGGACAGAAAATACAGGGGGAAAACGAACTCGAGGGCATAAGGCAGGGAATATTGTCAATCTTGAAATAGAGGCTTTTTTTAGAACGATAGTGGAAACTGGATGATATTTTGACAGCCCCTTGGCCCATCAAGTTTCGAGTTTCAAGTATCAAGTTTCATGGCCTACCCACTCCTCAAGGCCATCATTGTGAACATCTTCGGCCTGCTTTGGCCTTACTTTGCGATAAACCTCCAGGGGGTTCCTTTGTTCGCCCTCGACCGCTAAAAGATCTTCCTCAACAGAGATCCCAAATAGTCTTTCATTTTCCTTGAGCACAGGAAGAATCAGATCCCAATCTTTCTCTTCGAGTGCTACGATTTCTCCACCGTTCAGTTGCTGCTCATCTACTGACTTGAAAGGATCCCGTATATATATGGCCCCCCCTGATGCCAG
>JBDRPB010000004.1:0-3565 GCA_043809485.1 Pseudomonadota bacterium
GGCATGGGTATTTCCTGAAAAGACCAGACTTACCACAAAGAGATAATAAATAAACGGAAGATATTGACAGTTATACCCCACTGTTTATTCTCCAAATCAGGTCGAGCGTAAATTCCAAACCAAAAAAAGTCTTTGATTTCACGATTGAACTCTATGAAACTGGGATATCTCTTGATTAACTCTTCATCAAAGGCCAGTTCGTGCAGCTTGTCAAGGACTGAGATTGGGGGGGACGCTCGTGAAAAGATGAATAAAGTATTTTTTCTGGGGCTACACAGTCTATTTCTGTCTCTCAAGCAGCGTCATCAGATTATTTGAGGGGCATAATGGGGACGTCCCGAGGCTTTTTCAGCTTTCGAATCCCTCCGTATAAAACCAGAAATCCCCCTAATACCAAAGAAATCCGGCCCAGATAATCTCCATGTCGAGCGAAAAAAGTTTGCCCCCGGCGAAGGTGAATCTTTCCTTTGAGGGTCGTTTTTTCCCACCAGGGAGTCCTGGCGATAACCATGCCTTTGGCATTAATAAGAGCAGAAATCCCTGTATTGGCAACTCGAACAAAATCTCGCCGGTTTTCGATGGCACGAACCGGGCTGAAATTGAAGTGGTGTAGATAGCCAGGCGTATTTTTCCACCATCCGTCGTTGGTGATCATGCAGATAAAGCCCTTTTCTTTTGGCAGGTTTCGGGAGCAGTAGGGGCCGAATATGGATTCAAAGCAGACAATCGGCAATATGGTAATCGAAGCGTCAGGCAATACAAAAGTAGTGCTCTCCTGACGAAGACTGTAGGTGCCCGTGTATCCGCCAAGCTCCAGGGAGTATTTCCCCAAAAAGCCCAGATATTGTACAAAGGGCATGCGCTCGAATAGGGGTACTAACTTGGTTTTGTGGTAAAACTGGGGTGCAGATGCAGAACCTGGCGGTAGAAAAAGCGCCGTATTAAAGGCCTCGTAGTAAAAGTTTTTCTCGCGATTGAAACGACTTCCCGGAGGTATGTCTTTATTGCTGAGTTTCTGGTAGCTGTGTACGCCCAGGAGAATATTCAGCTTTGGATACTTTTTCCGGAATTCCAACAAATTCCGGTAGTAGATTGATGCTGAAGGTTCTCTCTCGTCAATCTGTTCTACAATAAGGGTTTCAGGGCCAAACAGGTATTGGGTCTCGGCATCGACAATAGCATCAGCCGTCCTGAAAAACTCCTCCACGTGTTGAGCATGATTTTCCGGGTCAAATTTTTCCGTATATGGATCCAGGTTGGGCTGAATCAGAGCTATATTTACTGTTTCTCCTTCCTCTTTAAAGTTTTGGAAAATAAGATAGGATCCAAAGATGGGGATAAGAAGGAGCATCAGTGTTGTTGCGCCAACCGGAACAATAGCACCCGGGCCTTTTTTCCGATATGTATAATACACCCTCAAAAGCGCAAAGTTGGTCAGTATTATCCAGAGCGTCCCACCACGGACACCGGTAAACTCGTACCATTGGATGAGCTCTGGTGCTGTGGCCAGTGCGTTACCCAGATTGAGCCAGGGCCAGGCCAGGTCCCAGGATAGATGAAGATGCTCGTACCCCATCCAAATGAGCAGAAAAGGGAACAACAAGGGAATTCTCAGGATGGTCCGGATACGGCTTGCCAGCCAGAAAACGAGGGCCTGCAGCAGTGAATTTACGAGAATGATGAGGATGGCACCCACAAATTGGGCCTGGGTAACCCACCAGGTTCCCAGGATATTCCACAGCAGGAAACTGACAAAGGCGTAGTTGAATATGGCGTAGGAGTTTGCGTGATCCCGGGTTTCCTCCTCCAGCAGTAAAAGGGGCACCCAGGCGATGAAAATGAGAAAAAGCAAAGGTGAAACATACCAGGGAAGGCCCAACAACAGGCCACTGGCGAGGGACAAAAAAAGGTTTCTTCTGGTATTCCGATCCATTCGGTTCCAGGTGATGGGGTCCTCCCTCATATCAAAAGTTTCTCCCTGCCCGATTCCTCGGGCGCTCACATGATGTAGTAAACTCATCCCTTCACCACTATAGTGTGTTGGACTTATGAGTTGAATTCAGGTTATGTGATATCTCTTTTCGCAGTCTTCTTTTCGCGCAAGAGGCAAGCGTAGCTTTGACCCCTTTTTGACCCCTTTTCGCATTTTAACCGCCGGCGAGCTTTGCGGTGTATCCGTGTTTCTTGATCTCATCCAATAGTGTTTGCCGGTGATCCCCCTGGATTACAATAACTCCGTCCTTAACGGATCCACCGGCACCACAGCGACGCTTTAATGTTTTGGCAAATTTCTGTAGTTTTTCATTTTCAAGCGGGACACCGAAGATGGCTGTGACAGTTTTACCTTTGCGCCCTTTGACTTCCCGTTGTATCCTGATGGTGCCGTCGTTGGGATAGCCGGTTGGCTGCTTATCGGCTTTAACAGCCTTCTTTTTTTTGCAGGAGCATGCGGAAACCGGCTTACCGCATTCAGGGCAGATTCGGCCTTTTTCTGTTGAATAAACCAAGCGGTTGTCATTCATGGTATAAAGCACCAGGGTATTCTATCCTTAATGGCCTTCCCATGATTGTAGTTTAAATCGCTTTCGTATTTATATTAAATGTTAAGGCCTGACACCTTGTTTCTGTTTACTGTCCAAGGATGGTCGAGGCATTTGGGAAGCTATGGAACTGGTTGTCGGATGGGTTGCGATCAAAAATGCAATCCTGTATCCTCATATTTATGACAACATGCAGACATAAAAAACTTGTCCTCATAGAAAAGCAGGTAAAAAAGATCCGCTGCCGACATTGCCACCTCACAATTGACGAAAAGGAGCTGGGGAGCGGCTACTGCCCTGAGTGCCAGGAGGTTTACGGCGTGCGCCGTCGGGACTTTGAGGAAGTCAAAACAAAAGACGAGGGTGCAGTCGTATACCGATGCGAAGATTGCGGAACGCTCATCACGATAGAGTGATATGATGGGGTCATGCGAAGATCTTTTCCCCACGCCTACCACGATTCATCACGTGATACCACGCATCTGGATATTGAATTTTTAACGGCCCAGACATGGGGCCAGCATGTCAAAAAATAATTCAAGACTCAAAAGCCCCTTTGCTCTCGGGCAGCGCAATCCTCCGCTTTTCAGGGTCGCTCTGCCGCCGATACAATATGGCCGTATGTCCGATCATACCCACCACCTCGGAACCGGTCTCACTTTCAAGAACGCCCGCTATTTCGCTCTTCTGATCCTTTTCTTTGAAATCAATAAACTTCACCTTTATAAGCTCATGCTGATCAAGGGCCTTTTCAGTAGAAAGGCGTATCGCCGGGGTCAATCCCTTCTGACCGATAAAGACGACGGGCTTCATACTGTGAGCAAGACCTCTCAGGTATTTTCTTTGAAAGCCTTTTAATTTTTCCATGATCTTCCTTCAAACGCATTAAGAGTCACAATCTGCATAAAATGAATTCTATCCTGGTCATCATCAAAAGTTACATCAAGAACAAACGGCAGGCCTGACCCCATCTCCACTCACCTGAGGATGGCCTCCTTGATCGCATCCCCAACCTCATGAGTCTT
>JBDRPB010000005.1:0-5114 GCA_043809485.1 Pseudomonadota bacterium
ACCCGAAGGCCTTCTTCACTCACGCGGCGTTGCTGCGTCAGGGTTTCCCCCATTGCGCAAAATTCCTCACTGCTGCCTCCCGTAGGAGTCTGGACCGTGTTTCAGTTCCAGTGTGGCTGATCATCCTCTCAGACCAGCTAACCATCGTAGCCTTGGTGAGCCGTTACCCCACCAACAAGCTAATGGTACGCGGGCCCATCCCTGAACGACAACTTTCATGAAGAGGTTGCCTTTCATCCCAAAGGTCACAACCAATAGGACAATATCCGGTATTAGCAACGCTTTCGCGAGGTTATCCCGGATTCGGGGGTAGGTTACCCACGTGTTACTCACCCGTGCGCCACTTTACTCTCCGGCACTCAGTTGCCTGAGTGCCCGATTTCTCGTTCGACTTGCATGTGTTAGGCACGCCGCCAGCGTTCGTTCTGAGCCAGGATCAAACTCTCCACTTAAACTTACGAGGGTTCTTTGACCCTTTTTTTCATCATAGGCCTACACAACATCACTATTTAGTTTTCAAAGAACAAACTGTAAAATAATCCTAAGACATCCATAACTGGATGTCAAGGTATTTATTTTCTAAATCTCAAAGTGTGAGAAAGTATATATAGGCGTCTAACGAATATATGTCAAGGTATTTTTTTCACTTTTATCAAAAAAAATTCAACTAATTTTGATTAATAAATTTCTTTATAATATCCACCACATAGCTAATCTGATCGCCAGTTAGCTCTGGGTAAATCGGCAATGCCAATGATTTTCCAGCAGCTTCCACGGAGACAGGAAAATCTTCAGTTTTGTACCCAAGATATCTAAAGCAGGCTTGCATATGGAGAGGGACCGGATAATAAACTTCGCATCCTATACCATGTCCATTCAAAAACTCCCTTAATTCATCTCTTTTATCCCTGACTTTAATGACAAACTGGTTGTAAATATGCCTTTTCTCCTTTTCGAGGGGAAGAAAAACATCTTCCAAACCTTCATTTTGAAATAACTTCCTGTAAAGACTGGCATTTTCAATTCTTTTTTCTGTCCATTCATCAAGATACTTTAGCTTTACAATCAATACGGCAGCCTGGAGGGCATCCAGTCTGAAGTTTCCCCCAATGATGCTGTGGTGGTATTTTGGTTTGGACCCGTGGACACGCATGATTTTCAACCGTTCATAAATTTCCTCCTGATTGGTTGTGACCATCCCTCCATCACCAAACGCGCCCAGATTTTTTGAGGGGAAAAACGAAAAACATCCGTATTGGCCTATTGTTCCTGCCCTTCTCACTTTCCCATCCATAAATTCATAATCCGAACCAATCGCCTGGGCTGCATCCTCAATGATTGTGAGGCCATGAGTCTCTGCCGTCTCCAGGATCGGTCCCATTTCTGCACTTTGGCCAAAAAGATGAACCGGTAGGATTGCCTTTACCTTTGATCTTTGCTCCTCATCTAAGCCAGAAACAGTCGCATCAAGTTTGACAGGATCCATATTGTAAGTATATTCATCAATATCCACAAATACCGGCCTGGCGCCCACCCTTACGATTGCGCCAACAGTGGCAAAAAAACTGTAGGGGGTCGTTATCACCAAGTCTCCATATCCAACACCTGCGGTCATCAACGCAATCAACAGCGCATCAGTGCCGGAAGATACCCCAACTGCGTAATGGCACTGACAATAATCAGCTATCTTCCTTTCCAGCTCTTCCACTTTCGGGCCCAGGATGAATTGCTGGGATTCAAATACCTCCCTGGCTGCAGATATTACCTCTTCCTCGATTTTTTCATACTGCTTTTTCAAATCCAGCAATGGAACCTTCATGCAATCCTCCTCTTTTTGAGTTCTTAATTCTTGCTCGTATTTACCTTTCAACTCAACAGTTCCGACACTGGAACGACGCAAAATTCGGCTTTTATTTTGGGACAATATTCCTCCAGCATCTCCAGAGTCTCTTTGTGGGGGTGACCTATCCCAATCGCAAAACCTGTATGTCTTGCCATATTACAAAGACGCTCAATCTGTATCTTTATGGCCTTCCGAGACAGATCATTATCCAGGAATACGCTCCTGCCAGCGGTGGGTAGTCCTATCTTCCTTGCCAGCTCGAATCCAACTGTACCTGAGGTCGTTCGGCTATCAACAAAAAAAAGGTTCCTCCTTTTCAAGGCCTTTAAAATAATCAGCATTTTGCCCTCATCTTCTGTAAACAACGACCCCATGTGATTATTCACGCCTTGGACTCCCTGAACCTCCCTCAAGTTTTGATCCAGAATCCGTATAATCTCATCCTCATTCATAGACAGAAATAGTGCGCCGGGACCCGGGTTAATAGATGGGAAATTCCTTGGTTCCATCGGTAAATGCAGGATAAGCTCACATCCCTCCCGGTTTGCTTGTGCTGCGATGCGCTTGGTAAAGGGGGCACAAGGAAGAACGGAAAAGCTGAGTGGTAAATCCAACCGTATAAATGAAGACGCGATTTTCGAATCGTACCCCAGATCATCGATAATAATTGCAAGCTTAGGTCTTACATCATCGATCGTGGGATGTTGGCTATCAGACACTATATCGATCTTGTGAGTGTAAAAGTCTTCTGAATAAACATGACAGATTATTCTGCCGTCAGGGTCCTTTTCATTCCGAAGCCTTATCTTTGTCCCCAATGCGCTTAGGTCCTGAGAAATAGAACTTTCAAGGCGGCGCGCTGAACTGGCATCGGGACATTTAATCAAAAGCTCGGTAAAATCCCAAAAAGAACCATTTTCATTTCTCGGTTGAACGTTCAGAAAAAAAATATCTTTTTCCTGAATACCGCTTTGGTACAGGGATTCATAGATTGCATAGTCAATATCCCTTATTCTCCCATGAAGATCATCTGTCGTAGTGTAAATCTCTTCATAGGCAGGCCTGGGGAGCCCGATACTGTTTTTCGGAAGGTAGGCGTAAACGATTAATAAAACAGCGCAGGCCAGGGATGTAAGCAAAATAAGCAGGAAGAGTATTGGCGATAATTTTTTCTTTTTCGCACTTCCCTTCCTTTTCTTGGTTGTCATTAATAATCTGCCTATATCTTAAAAAACTGCATAGGAGAGAGGATTAGGGATTACTCTCCAGAGGGGCAGTCTTGATCTGTGAGAAAATGGTCCAGGTCTTGAGCAGTTCTACAGCATGACGGACCTGATTGTCTCTTTCAAGGAGCATTTTGACCCGACGATCCTTTTCCATTTCATTATTCTTTTCAACTGGTGCAATGCCTTCTACATCCTCATTCTGCATATGGCCCTCCAGGTCCTCTTCCCTCACGAACTTATCAACATCCTTTTTTTCTTGCTCATTCGGGGGAGTAAAATCCAGCGCTATATCAGGTACAATACCGCTCAACTGGATGGATTTTCCACTTGGGGTATAATACCGCGCCGTGGTTAGACGCAGGCCGGAGCCATCGGATAAGGGCAAAATCGTTTGAACTGAACCCTTCCCAAAACTTCTTGTCCCAAGGACAAGCGCTCTTTTATTATCCTGCAAGGCCCCTGCCACTATCTCTGCAGCACTGGCGCTCCCGCTATTGATCAGGACAATAATTGGATAGGTTCTCGACTTCTTGTCTGTATGTGCTGTTGCCGTTATATTCTGAGAACTGATCCTGCCTTTGGTGCTTACAATTAAACCAGAATTCAGGAACAGGTCTGAGACCTCAATAGCCTGCGATAAAAGCCCTCCCGGGTTATTCCTGAGATCCAGAACCAAACCCTTAATCTCGCGTCCCTTTTCCATTTCTTCAAGGGCTTCCGAGAGGTCCTCGACCGTCTTGCTCTGAAAATTGGAAATGCGCACATAGCCGATCTCAGGGGTCAGGAAGTACTGTCTCACACTTATTAATGGGATAACACCCCGGGTGATAGAAAACTCCAATGGCTTTGCCTCACCTTCTCGCATTATAGTTAGATTAACTTTTGTTCCCTTTGGTCCCCTGATTTTTTTGACGGCCTCCATCAGCGTCATATCCTTCGTTCTTGTATCTTCTATCTTAATGATCTTGTCCCCAGCTTTCATTCCCACTTTGTAGGCCGGCGTACCCTCAATGGGAGATACAACGGTCAGGACGTTATCCTTAACGGTTATTTCGACACCAATTCCCGTAAAACTACCCTTTGTCTCCAGCATCAATTCCCGGTACTCTTCCTTTGTCATAAAGGACGAGTGGGGATCCAGGTTATGGACCATACCCTTAATGGCCCCGTAAATCAGTTCCTGAGCATCCGGAGGTTCTACATAGCTCTTTTCTATCTGTCTCAGCACTTCTGTAAAGATCTCGATATTTTTATAAACATCTTTGGTATCTGCCCCGACCTCACCGTCACTTCCACTGAGAAAAAGGGCCCCGCCCACAAAAAGGAAAATCAAGACGATGTTAAGGGTAATTCTTTTTTTTGTAATCGACATATTCTCACTCCTTAAATATTCGTGGATCGCCGCGATCTGTAAATCGCTAATACGATCTATGTGAAACAGCTATTTGTAAGAGGCAAAGGCAGATTGACGCACTTATGTTGAATAATCGCCTTTTACTACAAAATCTTTAATTGATTCCATCTATAATGATAACTAAAAAATAAGATCAGGTCAATGATATCATCAGGGGGACAAATTCAATTAGCCTTTAACCATTTTAATGGATCTAAGCTTTTTCCTGCCTCTCTTATTTCGAAATACAGTCTGGATTCATTTGATGGCCCGCTGCTTTCTGCAAAACCAATGACCTCCCCCTTTTCCACAACATCTCCTTCTTGCTTTTTTCTACTCGAAATATGTGCCGAGATGGTAAAGAAACGTGAACCGTGATTGATGATGATAACTTCTCCATAACCTTTAAGTCGCCCGGAAAAATCGACCCTTCCGGGAAAAACCGCCTTTACCTTGCTGTCAGAAGTGCCCTCAATAAAAATACCTTTATTGAGCTGCTTGCTCTGAGAGTCTGAAAGTTTATCAGCTTTGATAATCCTCCCCCTGAGGGGAAAAGGTAATTTACCTTTGGAATCTAAAAAGCGAGAAGACCTCAGGATCTTATAGGCATCTTTTTTTTCAATGTTTAAAAGGGCTTGTTTTAGCTTCTTTG
>JBDRPB010000006.1:0-6445 GCA_043809485.1 Pseudomonadota bacterium
TTTCGATTCTTTGATTTTAAATATTTTAAAAAGAAAGATCATAACCGGCGAAACAAATGGAGACTTCTTGGTTTTAAGTGAAGTGTAGAATGCGGGAAGAAAGAAAGTGTCAGGTCTCAAAAATCAACAAAAAATGTCAAACATTGGGATCTGACTCTTATTTTGCACAGGAGTATAATTTGAGGGGTTTCATAAGGCGCCAAGAAGAGAATTTGGCAATCCGTTTTCTAGAGTGGAAATATCAGAAAATGAATCTTATTGTGCCACCAGTTTCAGAACTTCAAAGACTAGCCTCCAATATCGTTGATGATGCTCATCGTATTGCACGTGAAAGAGGACGGAGCGTTATATCCATTATAAAAGAACTCATTGGCGATATGAAAAAGGATAAGTGATAATAGGGGACATAGTTGCCTATGTTGACTAAGAACGTTAATCGTTTGCGATATCGATAATGGAATATGGGAGGGCATAAGCCGAAACAGGGCGACAACCGGGTGTTTCCAGATCTGCTGTTTCAAAAATATTGAAAAGGGGGGGAGGGTTTGTCAATATAGCCAACAAGATATCCCATCCAGTACACTTTTTTGTTTTATGGACGATCATCATTTTCGTCAACTAATACAACACCTCGGGCTCTCATGGCCAGGTTATCGAAAGGTCAGGAGAGGGGTCAAGAAACGAATTCATCGGCATATGCAGCACCTGGGCTGTAAGAATATGTCAGCGTATCTTTGTGAACTGGGGAAAAGCGATGAGGCGAGGCATGAATGTGAACGCTTGATGACCGTCTCCATCAGCCGGTTTTTCCGTGATCGAAAACTATGGGAGGTGCTTGATGAGGAGATATTGCCAAGACTTATCGAAAAGCAGGGAGATAGAATTGAAGCATGGTCTGCGGGTTGTGGGTGTGGGGAAGAGGTTTACAGCTTGAAGATGGTATGGGACCGCGTAATGACATCTATTCATCACTCGCCGGAACTGGAAATAACGGCCACGGACATGAACCCGATATACCTTGAAAGGGCAAAAGCCGGAGTCTATGGTTCCAGCAGTTTGAAAGAGGTCTCTGGAGGGTTTCTATCCACTTATTTTAGAGCGGAAGCGGGCGAAAAGCTTTTTGCAATAAATGATTTGCAGAAAAAGGGCATAGCGTGGCAGATACACAACCTTCTCCTGGATCCTCCCGGGTCCCATTTTCATCTCATCTTTTTGAGAAATAACCTCCTGACTTATTATCAGGAAGATCTTGAAAAGACGGCCTTTCGGAAGGTAATTGATTGTCTCTCGGAGGGTGGTTTTCTGATTATAGGGTCTCATGAAAAGCTGCCTTTTGAAAGCGATGATCTCCGTGCCACGGGTTCTCTTTCGTATGTCTTTCAGAAATATGCTTGAAGGTTCAAGAGTGTGAAACGCAAGGATGTTCTGTTGATACGTGTGTTAGGAAACAACAGGGATACCCTTTTTGAAAAATATTCCGTGATGTTATCGGAGTAAGGAGCACTCACCCGGATGGGTACTTGCCAATACTGCGTTAAGGAGGCAAACACCGTCTCAGATGCCATTGGCTATTGCGCCGATTGTATCAGGACTCATTTCGAGGAGATCCGGCCAGAGATCAAGCAGGTCCACCGACACAGCCGAAAGGCATACGGGCTTCCGGAAGAACCTCCCGCTTCATCTGAAGGTATGCCATGCGGGCTATGCATCCAAAAATGCCGTATACCCAAAGGAGGCACGGGGTATTGTGGTCTAAGGAGAGTGGAAAACGGCCGGATCAAGGGGGGGAGGCCGCACGAAGGAAATCTGTCTTTTTATTACGATCCGCTTCCCACCAATTGTGTCGGTGATTTTGTCTGCCCCGGGGGTACCGGGTGCGGGTATCCTCGTTATGCCCATTCAAAAGGACCGGAGTATGGTCACAAAAACCTGGCCGTGTTTTACCATGCCTGTTCCTTCAATTGTTTGTACTGCCAGAATTACCATTATAAGGAAAAGACTTTTTCGTCCCTCAAGATAACGGCCAAGGAGCTGGCAGACGCTGTGGATGACGCAACTTCCTGCATTTGCTATTTCGGTGGCGATCCGACACCTCAGATCCTCCATGCCCTCAAGGCCTCAAAGCTTGCCTTAAAAAAGGCCGACAAGACCATTCTCAGGATTTGCTGGGAGACTAATGGGGCTATACGGGAGCCTTTTCTGACTAAAATGGCCGACCTTTCCATGAAGTCAGGAGGTTGCATTAAGATAGATCTTAAAGCCTGGGACGAAGGCATCCACTATGCACTTTGCGGTGTTACAAATCAAAAAACACTTGAGAACTTTGAGACACTGTCAGGGTGGATTTCTGAAAGACCTGATCCACCATTTCTTTTAGCGAGCACTTTATTAGTCCCAGGCTATGTGGATGAGCGAGAAGTCGAAGCCATAGCCGGTTTTATCGCTGGTTTGGACCCTGAAATCCCTTATAGCCTTCTTGCTTTCTATCCCCATTTTTATCTCCATGATCTTCCCACGACATCGCGCAGGCATGCCATTTGCTGTAAAGAGGTCGCTGAGCGAAAAGGTCTAAGGCGAGTACACATTGGCAATGTCCATCTTTTATGTGAAGACTATTGAAAAGGCGGGGAAATAGTTTGGCAACATAGTCAACTACGTCCCCCACATCCCACTGACCCCCTTCCCGCAATTTATTTACAATGAAATGGTCTATTGTTATAATCTGTTAAACCATAATAGCTTTTAGTATCCGCTTTAGTGGCGCAAAGGTTAGAGTGGAATCAGTGATTGACATACAGAATACCATCGAACGATTGCAGGATCATCTCAGAATGCTAACCCAGACCATTGGTGAACGAAGTGTCCTGACACCTGGAAACCTTAAAAAGACGGAAAATTATATTGAATCATTCTATCGAGAGATCGGCCTGTCAGTACACAGCGAACCATATCAGTATCGGAACTTAACGGTAGCCAATGTTGTGGCGGAAATCTCTTTTTGTGCTCATCCTTCCAAACGCTACCTTTTGGGAGCCCATTATGACTCTGTAACCGGTACAGTAGGAGCAGATGATAACGCCAGCGCCATAGCCGTTCAACTGGAGACTGCCCGTCATTTAAATGCACTGATGAAGCATCACGAAGGAATGGATTTAGCAGTTAAATTCGTTTCCTTTGCCCTGGAGGAACCACCGGTTTTTAGCACCAGACATATGGGAAGCAGAGTGTATGCCAGAAGGGCGAAGGAAGAGAGAAAAAAGATCGATGGTATGATTTGCCTGGAAATGGTGGGTTATTCCTGTCATAATCCAGGCTGCCAGGGATATCCGTTTCCATTGATGTTTTTGGGTTATCCCGAAGAAGGAAATTTTATAGGTCTTGTTGGTAACTTTAAATCCAGGGATTTCACAGACTCTTTATTCCGGGCCTTCCGGAAAAACCCGGAACTGCCTGTGATCAAACTTACTGTACCTTTCGGAGGATGGTTAATGCCTTCCGTGAGACTCAGTGACCATTCTTCATTTTGGGATAAAGGTTTCAATGCGGTCATGATCACAGATTCAGCTTTTTACCGCAATCCTCATTATCACCTTCCATCAGATACAATGGAAAAACTTGACTATGGCTTTATGGCAGAACTGGTGAAGAGCTTGCTTATCTTCTTCAGTTCTCATGGAAAGAGGGACATCATTAGATAATTAAATAACTCTTATAAGAAATATGTGGTAGATGGGCACGTCCATAAGAAGAAGGGGGGGGGTCGCGTCACGGCCAGCATCAATAGGATTGAAGCCCGCCCTCCCCGTCCCGAGACCGGGACGGGATCGGGAGGCGCGACATACTCGAATCAGACTTCTAAGTCTATAAATAGCTAAGTGCTCGGAACAGATTATTGAGCTTATAAACCAGGTCTGGGCCAGGGATTGACTATTGACGATTGTCTATTGAAAAACAGTAGATAAATAATAAAACACATAGGAAAATGATCGTGGGAATCAAGGATTATGAAAGGAGACGATAATGCCAAAAGTTATAGTTATTTATCACAGTCAGCAGTTCGGAGACACGAAGACACTTGCGGAAACGCTTGCGGAGGGCGTTCGAGAGGCTGGAGCGGAAGTCGAGGTTATCAGCACAAACGAGCGACGCATAACACTCGATGAATTCCTTGCCGTAGATGGAGTAGCACTCGGGACGCCTGATTATTTCTCCTATATCGCTGGCACGATCAAGACATTTTTCGATGATATTTATCTGTGGGACAAATCGGGCGAATCTGTTAAAGGAAAACCAGCCGTGCTTTTCTTTTCCCATGGCGGTGGTGGGAGAGGGCGAGAGCCTTTTGAATACCTCGCAGGCAAATTTTTTGAGCAGGTGGGCGAGACAGTTGAGAGCAGGAGGCCAACTGGCGACGAGGCGAAAGAACAGTGCCGTACGCTTGGCAGAGAACTTGTCAAAAGGTTGAAATAAATTTAGGGACGTGGGGGAATTCGGAACATCCATAAATAGTAAAATAACTTGACATCGTGAATAGAAGGGGCCTTGACATAAGGCATTTTTGGTAGGCGCTTGATCGAGCTAACGATTCGAATATAGATTTGAAAGAATCCTTTTGCTGACTTTTTTAAACCTTATTTTGATATTGCTGGAAGAAGAGCACGCCCATTTTCATGAACAGGGGTCCATAAGCAACAAAAAAAATTGACAGGTTTTTACTGATGTAACTAAAGAGTAACACGAGAGGTTGTTATATGGGTGTTTCTGAAAATAGTATGATTGGTAATGCTGGTGAGTATTATGTTTGTGCTGAACTTTGCAGAAGAAATATACTTGCCTTGATAACCCCTAAAAATAATCCTTTATTTGATATCGTTGCATCTGATCCTGAAGGAATACGTAGTGTACAGATACAGGTAAAAACCATGTCCATTAACAACAAACAGGGCTGGAAGCTTGGTGTCAATATGACCAAAAAGCATAATAATCCAAAGCTGTTTGTTGTTCTTGTGAATATTGCCTGTACTTTTAGCTTAGAGGGGGAATTTTGATATGAAAATGACTCTTCTCAGGAAGCAGTTGTGAGGTGCCAAGGGCAAATCGGAATTTTACTCCGGGTTATGTGTTGAAATTACGGGGCCAGGGTTGTATTTTTGACAGAGGTAAAAGGGGTCACACATATTTATAAAAGCTGAGAAGTGAAAAGGAAGCAGGGCAGGGGTTTGCACATGCTGATTTAGTCCTGACGATTAAGAAAGGAGAACGACTATGAAATCTTACAACATCGCGATTATCCCTGGTGATGGGGTGGGTGGGGAGATCGCCAAGGAGGCGGTCAAGATTATGGATGCCGTGGCGGACAAGTACGGTTTTTCAGTCACGAGCGAGCACTTCGACTGGGGATGCGACTACTATCTCAAGCACGGCATGATGATGCCCGATAATATGCTCGATACCCTCACTAATTTTGACGCGATCTTTCTGGGATGTATTGGCGATGCAAGCAAGGTCCCCGACGACATCTCCATCACCCTGATTCTCACCATTCGCAAGGGATTCGACCAGTACGTTAACCTCCGCCCGATCATGCTCTATCCCGGCGTGGAGACACCGATAATGACCGCGACCCCGGCAACCGTCGATATGGTGGTCATACGTGAAAACACGGAAGGTGAATACTCCGGGATAGGAGGGTTCTTCAAAGCCGGTACGCCTGACGCCTTCGCCCTGCAGACCGGCGTGTTTACCCATAAGGGCTGCGAGCGGGTGATACGGTACGCCTTTGAGCTGGCCCGAAAGAGAAAGAAGCTCGGTAACACGCCACCTGTGGGAATGGTGACCAACTGCACCAAGTCCAACGCCCTTAATTATTCCATGGTTTTTTGGGATTCCGTGTACCAGGAGGTGGCACAGGCTAACCCCGATATAAAGACCGATACGGCCATGGTGGATGCCACCACCATGTGGTTCATCAAAAATCCAGAGCACTTCGATGTGGTGGTGGCCTCGAACCTCTTCGGGGATATCATCACCGATCTCGGGTCCATGCTTCAGGGGGGAATGGGCTTTGCAGCAGGAGGAAACATAAATCCTGAAAAGAAATACCCGTCAATGTACGAGCCGATTCACGGTTCCGCCCCGAAATACGCGGGAAAGGCGGTGATCAACCCTATCGCCACCATTGAGTCGATCCGCATGATGTGGGAGCATTTAGGGGAGGAGGGGGCCGCCCGGGATATTCAGGATGCCGTCGCTAAGGTGCTCGCCTCGGGACAGGCAAAGACGAGGGGACATGGGCGGCACCCATAAGACTCATGAGGTTGGGGATGCGATCAAGGAGGCCATCCTCAGGTGAGTGGAGATGGGGTCAGGCCTGCCGTTTGTTCTTGATGTAACTTTTGATGATGACCAGGATAGAATTCATTTTATGCAGATTGTGACTCTTAAT
>JBDRPB010000007.1:0-21804 GCA_043809485.1 Pseudomonadota bacterium
GTAGCCCTGTGGAAGTGAACCGGCAACCTTGTAGGATACATGGGCATCCCGTTCAAACCCCACTTCTTCTAAGAGATCAAGGGCCACTGCGTCTCGGTCCCCATATTTGCCACCCGTCAGTTTCTTTACCCTTGGGGAGTAAAGCGGAACAATCAGGTTTTTGAAGGCCGGAAGCCGGTAAAAGGGCCTCACCATCTGAAAGGTCCTGGCAATACCCAGGCTCACGATCTTGTAAGGAGCCCATCCCGTGATGTTTTTACCACTGTATTCGATTCTTCCAGAGTCCGGTTTCACGAAGCCGGTTACGAGGTTCACCAGGGTGGTCTTCCCCGAGCCGTTAGGGCCTATAATCCCTAACAGTTCGCCCCCTTTGAGTTTAAAACTCACAGAGGATACGGCGGTAACCCCGCCAAAAGACTTGCTGACATCGGAGACCTTGAGAAGGGGGATTGTGTCATTCATTCCACATGTACCCATCTTTCAAATTGATGGTACTTTCTCTGCATATAGGGGAAGAGCCCTTCGGGCAAACCAACCACAAAAATGACAAGGAATAGCCCGTAGAAAACGATCCTTAGGGCACCGAGGGCGCGAAGTATCTCTGACAAAGGCACCAGGATAAATGCCCCGATCATAGGCCCTGCAAAGGTTCCCATGCCTCCCACAACAGCCGATGCAACAGGCAACAGGGAGTAATCAAGGGCAAAACCTGGCATGCCTGCAAACATATCCACGTGAGTCCCGAACGCGCCCGCAAAAGAACCCACCGAGGCCCCTAGAAAAAGGACCTGTGTCTTGTACCAGTAGATGTTAATCCCTGCACTCATAACGGAGCGGTCATTATCGTTAATTCCCCTCACGATCAGGCCATAGTCAGAATTAATAATTCTCCGGAAGCCAAATAGGGCCATCAAAAGTGCAATCTGAATTATATAAAGAGACATCAACGGGTTGGGAAAAGGGGTAAGACCTGTGAGCCCCTCTGTGCCACCAAGTATCCGGGTGGCTTCCACAAGTCTCATAAGCATGAGAGGAAGGACCAACGTCACCATGGCAAAATAGATGCCCCGCAACCTTAGTACGGGAAGGAGCATGACCGTGCACAAGAGCCCGCCCCCAACCGTTGCAACCGGTATTGTAAACAGCGGAGACCAGCCCCAGTAGTAGTTCAGGGCGCCTGCTATATAAGATCCGATTCCATAAAAAAGGGATTGGCCCAATGAAACCAGACCCGCTGAAATGAGCAGGTCCCAGCTGATGGCAAGGAGCGCGTAGACTGCCGTAGAAATGAAGACTTCCTGCCAGTAGGGACTCAAAAAAGGAGCGACACCCAGAAGGCCCACTACCGGGATGGCCCTCGGCACAAGAAGATAAAGCATTTCCCGATAGGAAGACAGTGCAAAGATATCTTCGGAGCGTGCCTTTATGCCGCGGTCTATTCTTTCCTTGCGTCTTTTCATGGAATCAAAAATGAAAGTTCTTTAAATTCTCTCTTCAAGCTCCTTTTGATGACTGAAGAGTCCCGAGGGTTTAACGACAAGTACCACCGCAATGGCTATCAGGCTGACAAGCATCATCCAGTGTGGCTCCAGATAATTGGCCGTAAACGTCTGTGCATACCCGATCAATACACTGGCAACCAGAATACCGACCGTGCTGCCCAGCCCACCCACAATACATACCGCCAGGGCATTGATCAAAACTTCATAGCCCCCTTCCACGGCAATTGTTCCCAGGGGAAGTATGACAATGGCGGCAATGGCCGCAAGACCCGCTCCAAAGGCCATTGAAAGTGCACCTATACGATCGGAATCAATGCCAAAAGTGAGTGCTGTCCTCTCATCCTGGGCAATGGCACGAAAGGCCAGCCCAATTTTAGTATGATGCGTAAACAGATACAGGCATAACGTCAATCCTACAGCGATGAGGGCAATGATTAGCCTTTGATAGTCTACATAGACATCCCCAATAGCAACACTGCCGTCAAAGAAGACCGGAAGGGTATACTTGAACCCGACAAAATCAAAATATCGAAACAGCTCCATTATGGCGAGTCCGAGTCCGAAGGTGGCCATGACTTCGGAAAGGGAAAGCCCCTTCACCCTGAGAATAATCAGGTAATACATTGCAAGACCGACACAGGAGGCGCACAGAATGGAGATGAGTACGGAGAGCAGATATGGAAGTCCAAGGGAATTCAGGAGAATCCAGGTCAGAAAACCGGAAAAAATATAGATGGCCCCATATGCGAAGTTGGCCACCCCGCTGATACCGAATGTCAGGTTAAAACCCAGGGCAACGAGAGCCAGGATACAGCTATTAATGAAACCGTAAACAAGGGTGCCGAGAAGCATAGAAAAATCCTATGAAATTCAATTTGTGCTTTGCGTCAAACCTCTGTCCACATCGAGACAAATTTTGGTCTAAGTGCTCTAAAGTTCGAAGTGCCTAAAGTGCCTAAATAAATAGTTCAATTTCTATTCTCTTTAAGCACCTTAGCTCACCCTGGCCCAAATCTGATGGTCAGGATTGATGCCCTGATTTCCTGACTCTGTTCCCGAAATGAAATAGATAACAAGGAACTCTACCAAATAGCGCCAGGGCAGGCTTTAGATACTCTACCAGAGGACTATTTTGCAGGTTTAAGCCCTTCGGGGAGCTGTATCGTTCCTTCCGCAACCGATTCAGGATAAACGATGACCCTTTCTCCAGGTGCACGCCACTGAATCACACATCCCATGGCAGTTTCATTAGGGTCTTCACCGTAGATAACCTGATGGCCGTCATTGAACCGGATACGGCCCATGGCTCCCGTGCGATCTGTTTTTTCCAGCTCAGCCACAACTTTATCTCCATCAATGGACCCGGCTCTTTCTATGGCCTCTTTAAGAACATACACCATTTCATATGCAGGGGCCGGAGAATGACCGGCTTCGATGGGCTTCCCGTATTTCTTCTCGTATTTATCAAAAAATTCCACTGACTTGGGTACCTTGGGAACCGGGATATTGCCGATCTCAAAGATGACGTTAAGCGCTCCATCAATCTTTTTGTCAAAAGAATTCCACGCCGCAGGACCTGCCAAAGGTGAGATAAAGCCTGCCACCAGAGCAGGGATCCTCATGGATTTCCATTGCTTGACCAGGATACCGCTCTGGGGCATATCAAAGATGGGCAGGATAACCTGAGCCTTTTTGGCCTTAGCCTTCATCAGGCCTGAAGAAAAATCAGAAGCACCTGTGGGGTATGCCTGTTGCCCCACAACATCCCAACCTGTCTTCTCGAAAAAATTCTGGATCATCAACTTAGCTGTTCCCCTGGCCCAGGCTACATCCTGGTTCATGATAAACACCTTGTTGAACCCGAATTGTTTGTTCAAATAAGCCATGGTTCCACTAAGGTACTTGACCAGGTAGACCGCATTCAGGCAGGTCCTGAAGGTATACCTATACTTCTCCTCACCGCTCTTCACCTTTGCCTCCATTCCAGGGGACATGGCTGTCCCAAGGATCATGGGGATCTTATATTGACCGACCACATCCATACAGGCAATGGCGCATTCGGACCTGAAAGAGCCAAAAACAATGAAGTTAGCCTTGTCCTCCAAAATTAGCTTTTTATGGGCCCTGATCACATCGGCAACCGGAACCCCCGGCTCTGCTCCTCTGGAATCTATGGCTACAACCTTAAAAGGGCGCTTGACCCCGCCAACATCGACTCCGCCTTTAGCGTTAATTTCTTCAACTGCCATGTTCACGCAGGCAAGTCCCTCCTTACCCTCAAGAAACCCAAGGGAAGTGGGTACACCAAGGATGACCGGTTCAGCCGCACATACATAATGGCCTGGGTTTCCCCAAAGAAAAACTACAGTCAACAAAACACCAATAACCCATACTCTCTTTTTCATCATTACCCCTCCTTTGCTTCGGGAAGCCCCTTATACTTCAAAGGAGTTACCCGGGAAAAAAGTTAAAGTGATTCCCTCTGCCTACACTAATACTTCCCAAGCACACGCTGTGCAATAATTATTTTTTCTATTTCCTTGGTTCCCTCATATATTTCAAGCACCTTTGCAGCCCTGTAAAAACGCTCGATGTCATGATCATTCATATAGCCGTAACCACCGTGGAGCTGAAGCGCCTCATCAACTACTTCAACAGCCGTCCTGGCAGCAAACCATTTTGCCATGGCCACGGTTTTGGTATCAATCTTACCATTGTCCGCCATCCAGCAGGCCTTGTGTGTAAGGGTGCGGGCAAGTTCTATCATGGTGGACATCTCAGCCACTTTTAACTGGGTTATCTGAAAGGACGCAATTTTCTTTCCGAACTGCTCCCGGCTCTTGGCGTGTTCTATGGCCATATCAAGGGCACCCTGGGCTAAACCTACACCGTGGGCAGCCACATAGGCACGGGATCGGTCAAAAAATTGCATCAACTGGTAAAAACCCTGCCCTCTCACTCCCAGCAGGTTTTCTTTCGGTACCCTGACATCGGAGAAAAAGATATTAGCCGTATCAGAGGCCCTCAGGCCCATTTTCCCTTCTATCTTGTCCGATTCATACCCCGGCCTGTCTGTTTCAACAACCAGGATACTGTGCCGCCGGGATCTGGATGCCTCTTCTGGCTCTGTCAGGCAGAATACCAGGAGAAAATCAGCCACGGTTCCGTTTCCTATCATGACCTTATTTCCGTTGATCACATATTCATTACCGCTCAAAACAGCCGTGGTAGAGGCGGAGGCAGTGTCGCTTCCGGCATCCGGTTCTGTGATTGCAAACCCCATGATGGCCTTTCCCTGAGTCAAGGAAGGCAAATACTTGTTTTTCTGTTCTTCTGTTCCAAATAAAAGAAATTCCTCAGCCCCAAAACTAACCGAGCAGAGTCCCTGGCCAATGCCGGGATCCACCTTCCAGAATTCTTCCAGAATCAGGGCATGCTCTAAGAAGCCCAGCCCGGCACCGCCGTATTCTTCATCAATGAAAACCCCGATAAAGCCCAGGTCACCGGCCTTTTCCAATAGGGAGCGGGGGAACTCCTCGTTGAGATCACAATCTCTCGCGATCTCCCTGAATTCCCCCACCGCAAATTCACGGGCTGCTTTTTGAATGTCCTGTTGTTCTTTGGAGAGCTCAAAATCCATTATTCGTGACACGGACCTCTTTTTATTGTCCCTAACATATGAAAAAAGAGCATCGCGTGTCAAGGGGCGAAGGCTGCTTGACTTGGAAAGCCCTCTTGAGTAATGTCATAAACAAGCAATAAAATAGCGAAAGCGATTTTATACATGGAAGAAAAAATAAAGGCTCTCAGAGATGCCCTGAAAAAGGCCGATCAGGTGGCGGTGTTGACCGGCGCCGGAATTTCGGCGGAAAGTGGTGTCCCTACTTTTAGAGGAGATGAGGGCATCTGGAAAGCAGGAGAGATTGCTCCCAAACTTGTGGAGGCCTGGGGATGAAGAACTCAGGCATTATTACTATGACTACCGATTTTGGCCTCAGGGACCCTTATGTAGGGGTTATGAAGGGGGTGATCCTTTCCATCAATCCAGAGGCCCGGGTAATCGATATCAGCCACCAGTTAAAGGCGGGGTTCATCTCCCAGGCCTCAATACTGGTCCAGGAAGCCTATCCCTTTTTTCCGGAAGGGACTGTCCACGTGGCAGTCGTTGACCCGGGAGTGGGAGGCGACAGACGACCGATTCTAATCAAAACACAAAACCATCTTTTTGTGGGTCCGGACAATGGCATCTTCTGGCCTGTCATCGGATCCCACCAATACGCAGAAATTATCCATCTCAATGAAAGCAGATACTTTCTCCCTCATGTGAGCCATACCTTTCACGGAAGGGATATTTTTGCGCCTGTGGCAGCCCACCTTTCCATGGGAGCGGATCCGTTGGAGATGGGGCCGATCATAAATGACCCCGTGCCGCTTGATTTTCCGGCACCGCAACGAAGAGGGGATATGCTTTTAGGGCAGGTGATGCGTGTGGACCGCTTTGGAAATCTCATCACCAATATTCAGCTAAAGCAATTTGAGCGATTTTTGGGGCCGGGGTGCCCGGTTATAAAGGCTGGCAAGCTGACTGTTGAGGGCTTGTCAAAAACGTATGGTGAAGCCTTGGCCGGAGAGGCATTGGCCCTGATCGGTAGCTCCGATTGTCTTGAAATAGCGGTCAATCTGGGGCGGGCCTGTGATGTTACTGGCATGAATTCGGAAGATATTATCGGGATGGAGATTGAAGTGAGCAGGGTCTTTTAGGCCCTTAAGAATCAGATTTGTGCCTTTGCTAATGATTCGAGGTACTCTTCCCACTCAATGGGCAAGAGGTATTTTTTTTTACTATTGCATTCCTTGCAGGCAGGGACGATATTTCCCTTTTTGCTTTTCCCGCCCCGGCTCAAAGGAACCACGTGGTCCATGGTCAATTGTTCACGTCCTACCTGGCGACGGCAGTAATGGCAAACCTCTCTCTGGATCTTGTTGTTCCACCAGTGTGTACGTCTCAGGCTTCGGGCCTTCTCTTTTTCCCGCCTTATCTCATTTTCGCTGACTGTTTCCATCTCAAAGGGCAGACTTGATAAGTGGTTTAAGGTGCTCATTGATTTCCTACCCGGGGTTTAGAATTCTTGGGTTAAGTCATAGCCAATCTCGCGGGAAAAGTCACGTATGATATTAGTATTTTAGTTTTTTTTGTTTCCTTTAATTAATGCAGACCCGCCTCACTTCAGCGAGATCAGTTATCCCCTGGAGGACTTTCAGCGTACCATCCTGCTTCAGGGTTGCCATACCATCCTCTATGGCCTGTTCAAGAATTTCCTCTGTCGGCGCCCGGCCTTTGATCATCCTTTTTATTTTTGCAGTCCCCTCCATCAATTCATGGATACCAAGTCTGCCCTTATAGCCTGTCCCGGAACATATCTCACACCCAACGGGCAGGTAGAGGGTCAGGTCGGGTGAGTATTTTATTCCAGTGGCCGCAAAATGTTCTTTGCCGTAGAAATCTACGATCTTCTCGAATTCTTCCTCTGATGGGTGATATTCCTTACGGCATTTTGTACACAGCCTCCTCACAAGTCTCTGGGCGAGAACACCGAGAAGTGCATCGGCAAAATTGAGGGGATTGAGCCCCATGTCCAATAATCGCGTCACAGTCTCTGGCGCACTGTTGGTGTGCAGGGTTGAGAAAACCAGGTGGCCTGTAAGAGATGCCTCAACACCGATAGAGGCTGTCTCCTCATCACGCATCTCACCGATCATTATCACATCCGGATCTGCCCTCAAAAAGGCTCGCATGATCCTGGCGAAGTTGAGCCCGATCCTTGGTTTTGCTTCCACCTGTCTCAGGCCGGCCTGGGTTATCTCTACAGGGTCTTCTGCTGTCCATATTTTTATGCTGGGCGTATTGATATGGCCTAGTGCCGCATGAAGTGTAGTAGTCTTGCCTGAACCGGTCGGCCCCACTACCGGTATGAGACCGTAGGGCTTTGCAATAATCTTTTTCATGATTTCGAGATTTCTATCATTCAATGCCATATCATCCAGTTTCATGGCGCCGGCCGAGGCAAGAATCCTCAACACAGCATCCTCAAAACCGCCTGCAGTGGGAAGTGTGGCAACGCGAAGCTCAAATGGGCGAATGCCTTTCCGTTTGAATTTGATTTTTCCGTCCTGGGGGAGGCGTCTTTCAGCAATGTCAAGATGCGCCATGATCTTGACCCTTGAAAGGACTCCCCTGGCCATGGCATTGGGGATAGTGATATAATTCTGGCACACGCCGTCAATACGAAAACGTATGCCTGTGGACTTTGTAACTGGCGAAGGTTCGATGTGTATATCAGATGCATTTTTTCGATATGCAGTGATCATAACCTGGTCCACCAGTTTCACCACCTTGCCAGAGCTCTCGTCAAGCTCATCATGGTCCTCTTCTGCTTCCATCTCTTCTTCAAAGGAGATATCCGGCATCAGGTCGAAATCCACGAATGTATCTTCACCTGGACCGGTTTGATCGCCTCTTTTGTTATCAAAGAAAAGTCTAATAAATGCCTCAATATCCTCTTTGATGGAAACGGAAAAATGGATCTTTTTTGACTTCACCAGGGCTCTGATGTGGTCGGTCCTGCTGAGATCCCTGGGGTCATCAATAAGGATTTCAACACCATCCTTTCCCCAGCTCATGGGGACCCATATCTGGTGCATGAGGAAGGGTTTCTTTAAACTGCTTATGAGTTCTACCGGCGCGGGAACTTCGGGGTCATAATTTCTGAATTTACAACCATAGTAAAGTGAAAGGGATTTCCCCAGCTCATCTTATCGATTTTGAAAATTTCAAGCAAGGCAAATTCAACACTTTTTTTCCTTTTTCTCGACTGTGCAAGGGCCTGTTGGAGCTGATCCGTTGTTACCATGCCTTTGTTAAGGAGGTATTCATATTTGGAACCGGAAGAGAGGCTGGCCATTATTGAATCCAGTCGTTTTTTGACCTCACTGTCTTTCGGGTCAATTTCTCTGGCAGACTTATAAAGGTCAAGGGCTACATCCTTGCGATCCCTCTTCTCCATTTCCATGCCCAGACCCAATTTGATCTGGGCCACTGCCTTATTATCGAGTTTGTGCTCGCTTAGTATGTTTTCAACTTTTTCGACAACTTTTGAAGGGGAATGAATTCTAAGGAGGCAACCCCCAATTTCAGGGATGATTTTTTCCGGGGGGTAGTCCAAGCCAAATAGTTTCTCATACTCAGAAATAGCCTCTGCATAAAGGCCCAGCTCTTTAAAGGCAGAGGCGCTATCAAGAATAGCCGGGGCACTTGTGTCGCTGCTAAGGGTCTTTTTGAAATTGGAAATGTCTGTGGCGGAAAGATTTCGGGCGTCAATCTCATCTTGTGCGACAATCTCTTTTTTAAGTAAACTAATCTTTCCCCTGATTTCCTCCCTGGCAGTGGAGTCCTGTTCCGGAATGTCTGAAAGGGCCTGCTCATAAACACTGAGGCACTCCGTAAGCAGCCCCATTGAATAGTAAACCTCTGCCTCTTTTATTTTGGAATCTATGTCTATTTCCATGTTAGCCTGTGCATTGGTCATTTTTTGATTACCTCGGCCGGAATTTGTTATCTACATTGAGCATAGCTCAATTAAGACACCAGGAACGGTTATCTCAGGGAGGCTATTTCTTCTTGAAAATACTCTTTCCCTTTTTGGATATTTTCATCCGCTTTAGAGCTGGTAACACCATATCGCAGTTGAGTCTCACCATTGCAGTGGGAACAAAAATTCCCATCAATATAATTAGATAACCAATCTCTGTTTTTCTGATATAGAACTTGCTCTTTTCAAAAATCAGGTCCGCCTCCCTGACACCATTTAGGGAGCGGATAAAAAGCCCCCACCAGCCTTTATTTTCGGGTTCTTCAGGCAGTGGAGATAAAAACAGTTTATAAATCAGTTCTCCCTTAAAGGAAAACAGAATTATCCCGTCAACCCCCTCCATGTTCAGTATGTCATTAAACAGCTTCTTCATTTTTCCACTCTTAAACTGGCTTTTTTACAACAGTTGTAATTAGTGCCCATCAGGAAATGATCAACAGGACACCGGCTTACTCGCTCAAGATAGTAATAATTCTGTCCCGTGGGCATTTGGAGTTAACCAAAAGTACGGAGGTTTTGTATCCTGGTACCAGGATGAGATCGTTCGGCTCGGCCCGATCAAGATAGATAAGCTTCAACTTTCCGGCGCCGAAGAATGCCCCCATCCTTGATGTTTGCGCCATAAAACCGTCCCATGAATTGTCCTGGTATATATCCTCCAATCCGCACCTTTCGCCGACTTCCTCTTTCAGCTTGGTTTGAATACGAATTAAGGGGTCCGGTGTTTCGGGTTCCAATTCTTCAGACAGTTCCTCGATTTCCTCTATCTCTTCCTCAACAACTTCTGGTTCTTCTGCCTCGCCGGCCTCATCCTTTAAGCGCATTGCCTCAAGGAGAATAGCATTAATGTCCCTGTGGACCTTCTGTTCTTTCTGACGGCATTCATTCTGGATGGAAAGGTTGACCTCATCCCACGAGAAAATCTTATATGCCGCTGCCTCCCCTTTTAGACCGGCAGTTCTGGCATCAAACAGTTCACCATCGCAGAAAAAGAGCACGCCCTCTTTGCCTGATGTTTTGTCAAGTAACCGGATGGTGCAGGTCTTCTGTTCCATTTCTATCAGTTGTAAGAACATGCCTGATGAAACGCTGTGTAAAGTTCCCCCTTCAGATTCTTTTCGCAGAGTAGCCAGTACTTGCTTGGCCAGATCGTCTATCATAAAAGGCTTCTCAACATACCCAACGGCGCTTCCTTTTTGGGCCAGCCTTTCCATTTCGGGTGTGCTGTACCCGGTCATGATGATTACCGGTATTTCCGGGTACTGTTCCATAATCTCGGATAGCAGGGCAAAGCCATCCATCCGTGGCATTCTCAGGTCAGTGATTACGAGTGAGATGGTCTCCTGCTTAAGTTTTTCCGTTGCGACCAGACCATCCCCTGCCATTAATACAGAAAAGGTCGCATTGTATTTCTCAAACCCTTCCTTAAGGGAGAGCAACATCTCCTGATCGTCGTCAACAATCAGCACCTTTTTTATCATTTAATCTCCTCGCCAAGCTCAGCTCGTGAGGCTTTATCGATATCCACAATCTTTATTCCAGCAACATAATCCATAGCCCTATATTTTTTAATGCCTCCTATTTTCTTTACAATGGCATTTAATTTCTGGATTTGGTCGTGCACCCTCACTATTTTTTGATGATTACGGTCATCAGGGTGCAAGTCTGATAACACTTCACTTAGTAAGTTATTAATTATTGTAAGAGGCTGATTAAGACTGTGTGCCACACCTCCAGCCATCTCCAGAACCCCTTGAAACTTTTCCTTGGTCGATCGCTCTTTATTTTCGATTTCTTCCGTTATATCCCGCACTAATCCGTCTAAGAACACCACTATACCGTCATCATCAAAAACTGCCCTGGCCGTTACGGCGCACCATATTGGGGCGCCATCATTTTTCTTGAAGGGGAGAGAGAGCTCTTCAACATATCCCTGCTCCAAGACTGCCTTTATCAAGGCCCCCCTATCCTGTCTGACATGATATAGATTGACTTCCGGGTAACCGATCAAATCACCTGTGGAATCGAATCCGAAGATCCTGGCAAAGGCCTTGTTTGCAAAGATAAGTTTGCCTTCCAACGTTGTTCGGTAAATCCCCACCGGAAAGCTATCGAGAAAGTCTGCATGCCATCTTGGCGATTTATCAATAGCAATGTGAGGGGAAGCGCCTGTCATCATTTGTCAACCTGAGTATTGTCCGAAACTGCGACGGAAATGCCATAGGCTGGGGGCATAAGTAAGGCTCGCAAGGTCATGGAATGTATCAGTAATTGATACCAAACCCCTCGAGTTCTTTCGCATACTTTTTAGACCAGGGGGCCAGCTTATCCGCGAGCATTGGCAGAATCCCGAGTTCGCCTGCCAGGTCTTCCACAGACTCAATCAGTGCGTTTACCAGGTCTTCATCACTGGCATCACCTGAAAATGTGATCTTGTGATCAGAGTATTTAAATTCACCTGCAAAGGGATCAAGGAATACATATTTATCGGCTTTTTCGACTAATTTCTTTTTCAACAGGGTATTGAAGTCTGTCTTTATCTTCTTTTTGGAGGAGATCACCCTTTCGAATATGCCCAACAATTCTTCAAGCGCTGTGAGGACATTGGATGAGGATTCTTCTCTGATTTTTAGCGGCTCACTTACCTCTTCTCCCTTTGTCAAGGCAATCTCGCTGACATGAAAGACTCCACCCAATTTCTTTGTTTTCTCAATAAGTAGCTTCTGGCTTTCTTTTGATCCGTTCAATTCCCCTTTTCCCTGGGAATAAGAACCGCCTATGATCTCTCCGTTGTTATAGAAGATGAGGCCACCCTCTTCTCCGTTGTTGATGGAAATATCGATATAGCCCGTGAGCTTTTCGGCTCCCATCTTTTTTATCAGCCCCTCAAGGTCGGTAAATTCCGCGCTTAGGTTCTTGTAGATTTTCTTTGCGCCACGTACATTGGCCCAGAAGTAAATCTTATCTGGATCAATTCCATATATATCTATGACAAAATTATTGTCACCTGCCGCGTCCATGAGACGTTTTACCGCTGTTTTGCCTCCGAACTCTCCGTCTTTATCCTGTAGAACTCCGTCCAGTATTTCTTCTTTATCAAAGAAAATTGCGCCTTCTTCTCCGGGGCCTTTTAAATAGATAGCGCCTGAGCCCAGTTCTCCCTGATAGTGTTCAATCAATTTTCTTATGTCGAGATAATAGCTGTTCAGATTTCCAATATCAGGTTTCTCTTTAGGAATAATGAGCATTTTATACTCCCTTTAACACTCTTCCAAGATTTACAAGGCCTTTTTCCTATCTGCGCCGGCGTAATCTCTCTATGGAAAGACGAATACTGTCCTGCATTCGGGAAATGGCTTCGGCCAAATCTCCGAGTTCATCTTTTGATTTGATCTTTATTTCAGCATCAAGCTCCCCGACACTGATTCGATCAGCCACGTCAGTCAGTGTTTTAATTCTCCCGGTCAATTTAGTGCCGTAAATGGAAACAATTAAAATAATAAGAATAAGTGTGCTACCCATGATACCAAAGACAATATTTCGCGTATTGGTAAGGAATTTCTTAGCGCGGGCTTCCATATGTGTCACAGGTTGGGTAAATTCATCCAGATACGTTGTGGAGGCAATAACATAGCGAGTCCCTTCCACGGGCGTACACACACCATGAACTTGTCTCTTACACGGCCATCCGCATCTTTCCAGGTATAGTAACCTCTGGACTCTCCACCGTCTTTTACACCAGTATAGACCTTCCAGAATCCAGGGAAATTTCTGCCAAGCGGCTTCTCTAACTTGCTCATATCTATGCCAACTATTTTGGGATTGGCATGGGCCCATGTTCGCCAAACCCCATCCGCATCCGGTAGCTCATAAAGAGCAGTATAACCTGACTTTCCCACCTTCTGGACAGATGACTTTTTAAACTCCTGATCATTGTTATAGTCCTCTTTTTTTAACTTTGAATGGCTCGCGAGGTAGAGGTTGCACTGTTTTGCAACTGCCCTTGCGTTTTCCTGTATGATATCTTCGGCAATCTGAGTGACCACCTTAGAACTGACATTTGTGATATCAGAGGCCAGTGTGTTTAACTGCCACAGATAGAGCGCACCTGCCGCAGCTATTAAAACAATAGGAATGAAGACGAAGAGCAAGGCCATCTTCGTCCGCAGCCCAAGCCCTTTTGGTTTTCGCTTGGGCTTTTGTGATTTTTTTATACTGGCAGGTTTTTTCTGCTCTGCAGGTTCTGCAGACACTGGTCTTTCCTCTCTGTCCTGGGCAGGCATCCGGGCCGGTGAGGGAGGAGGTGGCTCAGGGGAGGTCCCTTCCGGTTTTGACACCGTGATGACATGACTGCAAGATTTGCATTTGAATCTTGCCCCTTTTTCCGGAATCTTGGCAGGGTCTATCCGGTACTTTTTGCCGCACTCTTCGCAAATAACTATCATGGCTAAGCTCCTAACTTAAATTGAAAGTAAGTACAATTGTTAACGCCTTTAATACCCGTTTTCCTTAATCTTGTTCACCATGTCCTGTTTAAACGGGCCCATTTTTTCTTCCCGCTGGATTTCTCGAGCAACAAAGTCAACCAGTTCTGCTGCACGGCTGCTTGGAAATTGGGTGCGCTGGTGCCCCAGATCATTTAGCGCATCTTCGATGAGAACTTCAGCGATGGGGCCAAGGGCCAGAGATAGTTGAGCTTGAAGATATTCGAAAAAATCCTCGTCCAGCATTGAAACAGTAACCTTGACGGGTTCGACAAGTTTTAGCTGCAAAAGCTTCGACATGACCTTTCGTAGCGCACTCATATTCACATTTGTTTTTTTTGCAATTTCACTAAGGTTTTGCTTGCCATCCAACTCCATGAGTACACGCAGCATGTTGCTGTCAAGAGAAAACTCCCCAATGTCTTCCCTGACTACACGTCTAAAAACCAGAGCGAGAATGTTACCCGATGAAATATCCATTGCATCGCCTCCGAAGGGTTGTGTTGCCACCCACTAACCCGGCTTTACTGCCCCTCTCTCCATAGCTTCAATTCTGCTCTCAAGGCCTTAAATTCGGCCTTGATCATTTGTTTGATCTCCTCTAAGGCATAGGCAAATGCCTCGTGGGGAGCCATACGATTCATGTCAGGTCGCGATACCACTTTCTCGGCACTCCCGGGCGGCCTGCTTTTCTTTATGGGAGCCATATCGTTTTCTTTTCCCTTGCTTTTTGCTTCCACTTCTTGAGGGGTTTTTGTATGCTTTTTGCTATGCGCAGCGGCTCTTTTGAGAGCTACTTGCCCCTCCAGCTCTTTGAATCTTTGGACCTCGACAAGAAGTATTTTTTCCTTTTCCGCAGCAGTCACGTCCTTTTGCAAGAGCACCTTTTCCAGGCTCGTGTACACTGAATTGAGGACTTTAATGGCATTTGGGTGGGAATTGCCCTTATTGGCCTTGATATATTTTCCCAGGGAACCAAGTATCTGAAGGAACAGCAGAATAACCCTATCATATTCGTATACAAGCTTAAGGGTTTCCACCTGTTCGATAAATCTGGTCATGTCTTCATCGTTGATTTCCCAGTCGATTGATAGGACTATGGCTTTCAGCTCTTTTAAGGGGGCCTGTTCAAGGTCGCTGCCATCCTCCTCAAAGCCAGAGGTTTCTTCTAACTCCCGGGGAGGAGAGTGCTCGAGTTCTCCATTGTCTTCCAGGAAATCAGGAGATACTTCTAACTCTACTGGAGAAGAGTCTTCGGAATCGCCGTTTTCCTCTAAAAAGTCAAATGACTCTCCATCTTCTCTAAAAAGGTCTTCCAGGCGTTTCTCAACCTCAACCGTTACAGTGCCATCATTTTTTTCGGCCAATTAACTACCTCCTATTTCAAATCCCTTTGCAGGGAACGCATGGTCATGGATATGATCTGCTTCATGGTTTGCACAACATTTTCTCCACTCATAGCGCTTGCCTCGAAAGAAGGGGCCTTCAACTGACTGTTAAGGTCCTTTTCGAGTGTTTCAAATGGCAGGATGGGGATGCCCTGATCTGCCAGATCTCTTTTATTGTATTGCAGTACAAGAGGAATTTTGAAAATGCTCTTTTTATATGAAAGCAGATTCTTTTGAAGGTTTTTAAGGGCAAGGATGTTTTTTTCTCTTCTTACTTTCATGGAGTCGGCCACAAAAACAATCGCATCAGCCCCTCGTAAGACCAATCTTCTGGTGGAATCATACTTGACTTGCCCAGGCACGGTGTAGAGCTGTATTTTGACATCGTAGCCCTTTATCTTTCCTATATCAAAAGGAAGAAAATCAAAGAACAGTGTCCGGTCCCCATGGGTTTTGATGGTGACCATTTCTGTTTTTATACGTTTGTTAAATCTCTTGTATATATATTCCAGGTTGGTTGTCTTTCCTCCCCTCCCGGGGCCATAATAAACTACCTTTACCTGAACCTCTTTTTTTTTCAGATTTACAAATGCCAATATAAGATACCTCGCAGGACAATGTTTTCCGGATAATCCGTGCCCTTTACCGGGAAAGCGGATGATAAAAAGGCCATCATACATATCATGGTTCCAAAAGGTTTTTGATCTTCCCGACTGCCTCGGCTACCTTTAAACGCAGGAAACCCAAGGATATCTCCTTTCCAAATATGGTGACCAATAAGAAATCCGCCATTACCTTACTGAAGTGTATGCTTTCTTTTTCTCCTTTATGGAAAAGCAAGGAAAACTCATCCTCCCCTATGATCTTGGCCATCTCACTCACTGCCCCGAAATTGCCAGCGGCCAGGGCGGCAAGGGAGTATATGTCGTGTTCCATTTGGCCATTATCAAGGTTGGCAATGACATTCCCGGCCATATCGATCAAAAAAACACAATTAACTCCAAGATCGATAAGATCCTCCTGCAATACTTCCTCTATGACGTCAAGTTCCTCTTGGCCAAGTGAATATTCCAATTATTTCCCTCCTGACAGCTGATTGCTATTCTGGTTTTACGGTTCCTGATTACCCATAGTTTTGAGCCATAGTCTGGCTTCGGTACCATTGCCGAAAACGCTCTCTATCTCCATATGTCCTTCCATCTCCAAGGAGAGTTTTCGGGCGATCGGCAAACCCATCCCCATTTTTCCCGGTTTGGTAGTGAAAAGTGGTATGAAGATCTTGGACATGTCATTTTTTCTGATGCCAGGGCCATTGTCTTTCATCAGGATCATAATAAAACCATTCTTTCGCGAGGCCATCATTTCTATCTCAGGCTCATTCACATTTTCCAGCGCCTCAATAGCATTATCGAGAATGCTCGCTAAAATCTTATTAAGCGCGGGATTATCAGCCTTAATATGACCTGGCTCTGTATGGAAATTATTGGTCAGCCTGATATTTGAAGCCTTCAATTTGTTGATTGCCATGCTCGAGAAGTTTTCCCAAAAAGGAAGAAACTCAATCTTTTTTGGCTCTTTAACATTGAATTTCGAATAAGATTTCATGACCTCAATTAATTTTTCCTGGCGCGCTAAAAGCTCCGATGCCCTTTTCAGATAGACCTTTTTCTTAACATCATCAAACAGGTCGTAGTTTTCTCGTAAAACATCAAGTGTGATCTTAAGTGAATTAATGGGGTTGCCCAGTTCATGACATAAGATCGAAAGGATCTCTTCCAAATTCTCTATCAACAGGATATCGCCTTTTGCTTCATCCACCTGATCTACCCTAAATGATTCTCCTAAATGAACGTTCAGGAAAAAATGCGGGGCCAACTGGTGCCCATAACATAAGCATTCAATGTGCATGAAATGCAAAACGGGTGCCACGGTATCTATGCAGGTTTTCGATGGCCTTAACTGACTGATTGTTTTAAGTAATTGATTGATAGATATGCGGAGCTGGATAGGTTTAAGCTCAAATTAGATGGGTCAAAATGGGTTACGTAACTAAGTGATATTCATCTCCCTCAGCTTTCGCTTCAAGGTTGAAAGCGAAACCCCCAGGCTTCTTGCGGTGAGGCTTTTGTTGCTGGAACATGCCCTAAGGGCAGAGAGGATGTGTCGTCTTTTGACTTCCTCAAGAGGTATGATATCATGAATATTCATGGTTTTCTGGCTGCTTTTTTCCAACGGCGAACTCAGGCTGTCCTGAAGTAATAGGTCGGCTGGCCTTATCTCATCACCCTGAAGCAGGAGAGCCGCCCTTTCGATTACATTCCGAAGCTCTCTCACATTACCGGGCCATGGATATTTCATCATCTTTCTTATATGGCTGTCAGGAATTCTCACAGGCCTCCTGCAAAACCGTTTCACAAAGTAATCAGATATTTCAGGGATGTCTTCCGGGTGGTCTCTCAAAGGCGGTATGTGTATGTTCAAGACGGCCAGGCGGTAATAAAGATCTTGTCTAAATCTTTTTCCCCGAATGGCTTCTTCCAGGTCCTCATTAGTAGTGGCAATGACCCTCACATCAACTGGTATTACCCGGCCGCTTCCTATCCTTCTAATGGTTTTGTCTTCCAGCGCGGTGAGTAGCTTGCTTTGAAGGTGCATCGGAATGTCCCCTATCTCATCGAGGACAAGCGTTCCGCCGTCTGAAAGCTCAAAAATCCCTTCCCTGCGGGTTTCAGCCCCTGTAAAAACGCCCTTCTCGTGGCCAAAATATTCGGCCTCCATGAGATTTTCGGGGATAGCAGAGCAGTTAATTGTAAGATAGGTTTCACGTTTGGCCTGAAGGTCGTGTATGGCAATGGCGACAACATTTTTTCCAACCCCGGTTTCTCCCGTGATTAATACAGTGGCTTCAGAACCGGCGGCTAATTCTATCTGTTCTTTAATTCTGTTTAATACCTCGGAAGAACCGATTAGTTTTTTCTCTCGCCTGTCTTTTTCCCTTTCGTAATCTTGAACCCGAAGTTTGCCTTCCATGTGGACGTTTTTCAAGGCCATATCAATAGTAATTGAAAGTTCGTCCAGTTCAAAGGGTTTGGAAAGATAGTGAGATGCCCCTGCTTGCATGGCCTCAACCGCGTATTGAACTGTCGCATACGCGGTTATGAAAATAATCTTGGCGTTGGGGTTTATTTCCAGGATTTTTTGACAGACGTCAACCCCTTCCATATCAGGCAGTTTTTGATCCAGCAAAACCAGAGAGGGCTGCTCACGTCCAAAACTCGCTATCCCATCTTTTCCATTAGATGCAGTCCGGACACCAAATCCTTTATTAATAAGAAAGTCAGATAGAGAAGCGGTAACAAAATCATCATCATCAATAATTAATAGATTTATAGCTTTTTTCATAACGACTCAGTCCATAATTCCATGTATGAGGCAGAAACTCATGCCCCGGAAAAACCCCTTTATACTTCTCGCCGCGGAGGGATAGAATTTTATCCTTATAACTCTATCATTATTACCGAAAATCACAAAAGAATAAAGGTTTTTCTCAAAGACTATAATTTTTCTTGAAAAAATATAGAATAACAACCGTTTTTAGTCAAGCATACTATACGAATTGCAGGATAACCGGTTGACGGAAAACAGGGAATGTGCAAAAGTATATAACAAATGCCTTTAGATCTTTTTCATTTGATGAAACAGGCTTTGAGCGAGGCAGAAAAGGGCTCTTCCATGGGGGAGGTGCCAGTAGGGGCTGTTCTGGCAAGCCCGGAGGGTCAAATTGTGGCTAAGGCTTACAACCAGCCTATCACCCTTGGAGATCCCACGGCTCACGCTGAAATTCTGGCAATCAGGAAAGCGGGTTTATTTTTCCGGAACTACCGGCTGAACAACACTACACTGGTGGTGACACTTGAACCGTGCCTTATGTGTATGGGTGCGGCCATCAATGCAAGGATAGCCCGGTTGGTATTCGGCACCGTTGATCCGAAAGCTGGTGCAGCGGTTTCCCTGTATAACCTTGCTGGGGACAAACGCCTCAACCACAGGATCGAAGTCGTTTCGGGAATCATGGAAGAGGAATGCCAGTCTCTGATCCAGGACTTTTTTCGGGTACGTCGGGAAAAAGTAAAATGAATGGGTTTACTCGCTTTTATCACTAAAATAGCCCGGAGAGGTACCGAAGTGGTCGTAACGGGGTCGACTCGAAATCGACTTGTCCCGTGAATAGCGGGGCACGTGGGTTCGAATCCCACCCTCTCCGCCAACCAGTAGTGCTTACAGGCCGGAGGGTAGAGCCTGCGCCTCGAAGAAACATTTTTATTTTAACAAGTTGTAGGATTTCCGTGATTTTTTTTTAAAACGTATTTACGGAGAGATGTCCGAGCTGGCCGAAGGAGCGCGACTGGAAATCGCGTGTACTACTAATAATGGTACCGAGGGTTCGAATCCCTCTCTCTCCGCCAATTATACACGTATTGTAGATTTTTTTTGGACATTATATTATGCCATATGAAGTCTTAGCCAGAAAATGGCGTCCACAGGTATTTCAAGACGTCATTGGACAGGAGCACGTTACACAGACACTGACCAATGCCATAAAGACCGACAGGCTTGCACATGCCTATCTCTTCAGCGGAGCCAGAGGTGTCGGCAAAACCTCTGTTGCTCGAATCCTTGCTAAAGCCATCAATTGCGAACAGGGCGAGCCCGGAATACCATGTAATCAATGCCATTCGTGCGTGGAAATCATAGATGGGTCGTCCGTAGACGTCCAGGAAATCGATGGGGCATCCAACCGGGGTATTGACGAGATCAGAGATCTGAGGGAAAATACCAGATATATGCCTTCGTCGAGCAAGTATCGCATATATATCATTGATGAAGTGCACATGCTGACTCTCCAAGCCTTTAATGCCCTCCTCAAGACGCTTGAAGAGCCTCCAGCCCATGTGAAGTTTATCTTTGCGACCACCGAATACCATAAGGTTCCAATGACTATCCTCTCTCGATGTCAAAGATTCGATTTTAAAAGGATACCTGTGGCCCAGTTAATCAGCCAATTAGAGAAAATAGGAGCGAAGGAAGGTATCGAGATCAGTAAATCAGGGTTGGCGCTTATTGCAACAGAGGCAGAAGGGAGTATGCGAGATGCTGAGAGCCTGCTTGACCAGGTGGTTTCGTTTACCGGCCAAAAAGTGGAGGACAGGCATGTCACAGAGATCCTGGGAATTATTGACAGGGATATTATGATGGGGGCGGCACGCGCGATTATTGAAGGCTCCCCTAAAGAGTGTCTTGAGATCGTTGACCAGATTTACAACTACGGTTACGATATCAAGGAGTTTTATAGAGCCCTCATGGGCGAATTCAGGAATCTCCTGATCAGCCTTATCGTACCTCAAAATAGCATGCTTGATCTGAGCGAAAGCGAGCAGGAGGAGGTCTCGCGGCTGGCTGAAAGGGCCGGGTCGGAAAAGCTTCAGGCCCTGATGAATCTTCTCATTAACCGTGAAGAAGATTTGAGGTTTACGTCCCACCCCCGTTTGATCCTGGAAGCCACCATGATCAAGTTGTGCCATCTGGGGGATTTCCTTTCTTTTGGAGATCTTTTAGATAAAATCGAATCTCTTGAAAAAAGGCTGCTGGGGACCCTGGCCAGCGGTGAATCGCCGGAGATAAACCGCCTGTCAGATACCAGCGCCCAGTGGGTTTCGGACAGCCAGCAAGAAGATCATTTGCACTCGAAGGATGTGAATGAGAATGCTCTAACATGGGATGATTTCTTGACGTACCTCTCATCAAAGAGCAAGGTCATGTTCAACATTCTCAAGGATTGGCATTTCCAGAAACTTAACGAGAGAACCCTGGAAATTGCCAAAGGCAGCCAGTCCTTTTCTTCAAACTATTTTGAGGATACTGATAAATATAATGAGTTATCCAATTATTGCCGGGATTTCTTTAAACGGAATATCAAGGTGAGGATAGTTGGTAATAGCCAAGTCCTTTCCAAAACAAAATCGTCGGCCAGCGCAGAACAACGCAGGCCAGAAGCCAAAATCCGTTCGGACCTTCCTTCGCCTGTTCAGGACATCCTGCATATGTTCCAGGGGGAGATCATTGGAGGGTCTCCTGCCAAAAGGGCAGCACATGATAATCCGGACGCACTTAAGAAAAAACAGGAGGTAACAGAATGAAAGGTATGCCCAATATGGGCCAACTCATGAAACAGGCTCAGCAAATTCAGACTAAGATGGCTAAGCTCCAGGAAGACCTGGGTGATAGAACCGTAGAGGCTTCTTCCGGGGGAGGCATGGTCATAGTGGTCGCAAATGGCAGGCAGGAGGTCCTTTCCATAAAAATAGAGCAGGAAGTCATAGACCCGGATGATGCGGAAATGCTTCAAGACCTCATTATGGCGGCAGTTAATGATGCATTGACCAAGGCCAAAGACATGGTGAACGAAGAAATGGGGAAATTGACAAAAGGAATGAATATCCCCGGCATGCCTGGCCTTATGTGAAAGCCCCACGGAACTGCTATATAGATCTGAAGGTTATAATTACAATTGTTAGGGGCTTATACGAATTGACTATTTTCGATTGACGATTGACTATTATTAGGGAGTTCCTGATCCCTAAATAGTCAATCGCCCAAAGACATAGGCGTATGTATCTGAAGTGGCATATTTTATCTATTTCGATTGCGGAAACTAAAAGTCATGGGAATCTACCCAACATCTCTCGAAAATTTAATTGAGCAATTCACCAGACTTCCCGGA
>JBDRPB010000008.1:0-4258 GCA_043809485.1 Pseudomonadota bacterium
GGTTGTCATGACCTTCGAACCACACCCCATAAAGGTCATGAAGCCTGGGAACGGTCCGCCATTGATTACCCTTGGAGAGCAGAAACTAAGGCTTATAAACGATGCCGATATCGATGTCATTTTTTTCATACCTTTCACAAAACAGTTTGCCGCAATTTCAGCACGGGATTTTGTTCAGAACATTCTAATTAAAAAAATTGGCATGAAGGAATTGATAGTTGGATACGATTACGCCTTTGGTCGTAACCGGGAGGGCAACATTAAACTCCTCCAGGAGATGGGGAATCACTTCGATTTTGTAGTACATGTGGTTGAACCGATACGCATTGACGATAGCCTGGTATCCAGCACTTCCATCCGAAAACTGGTTCATGAAGGCAACCTTTCCAGAGCCAAGGCCTTATTGGGGAGAGATTATCAGATCAGCGGAAGCGTGGTGAAAGGAAAGAACAGGGGTGGAAGGCTTCTTGGCTTCCCTACTGCGAATTTGAAGCTTATTGACGAGTTGACACCAAAAGTCGGGGTTTATGCCGTAAACGTGCTGATTGATGATCAAACCTATGAAGGATTGACTAACGTTGGGTATAACCCTACGTTCGGCAATGGCGTATTCTCGGTGGAAACCCATATTCTTGATTTTTCAGGGGACCTTCTCGGTAAATCTATTAGGGTCAATTTTATCCAGCGCCTGAGAGATGAAAAAAACTTTGAGACCGTAGGAGATCTGGCAGACCAGATTGGTCAAGACGTTAAGGATGCCAGGAAATTATTTAAAAGCCTAAAAAACCCTTTATAAATAATAGATCTTCAGATAAATAGTTTCAAAATTTTCGTATGACCGAACAAACCCGAAATCTAAAATCAAAACCCCACAGATTTGGTTGCAATTTCTGCGAAATATGTATAAAAATGCTTCAGGTCACGGTCAAAGCCGAAACTGCCAATTTACAATGGAAGGAAAAAATGAAAAGAAAAAATGCTGCATTTGAAACAGACTTGACCCTGAATCGAAGATCATTTTTAAAACTGTCAGGGCTGCTCGGTTTGGGTCTGGCATCGGCAGGTATCCTGCCTGCATCAGCCGAGGCCGTAAAGTTCAACCGCAAGACGTATAAGGTTTCGAAGACCCGGTTGGCCATGGGGACCTTTGTGTCCATGACCCTTATCCATTCTTCCAGGGATAAAGCAGAAGAGGCGATGGGCCAGGCCTTTCAGGAGATAGAACGACTTACGCGGTCCATGAGCCGTTTTGATGAGGCAACTGCAGTAGCCCGATTGAACAGCGATGGTTTTTTGAAAGACGCACCACCCGAAGTTTTCGAAGTAATTGCCGGGGCAATGGATTATTACCGACTTACCCACCAGGCCTTTGATATATCGGTTAAGCCGGTTGTTGATCTTTTCAGGAAAAATTTCGCCCAGGGAAACAGCCGGCCACCTGACGGGATCGAATTGAGACAGGCACTCGACCTGGTTGGTTCGGATATGATCGAACTGAAAGGGCGCAGCATCCGGTTCAAAAAACCAGGCATGGGAATTACCCTGGATGGTATTGCAAAAGGATATATTGTGGACAGTGCATCTAAGATTCTCGCAAGGCACCAGATAAAGAATTATCTAATTAATGCCGGGGGTGATATAAGGGCCATGGGGTCTCGGAGTGATAAAAAGGCATGGTCTGTTGCCATCCAGGATCCTAAGAAAGAGAAACAGTATCCGGATGTAATCCGCCTGACTGATGCGGCTATTGCCACCTCTGGAAACTATGAAGTCTATTTTGATCGGGAAAAGATGTTTCATCATATCGTTGATCCAAGGACAGGACTGTCTCCCAGATTGAGCTCCAGCGTATCAGTCACAGCGCACACAGCCATGGATGCGGATGCCCTTTCAACCAGTGTATTTGTTATGGAGCCCGCCGATGCAAATCGGTTCATCAATTCCCTTCCCGGGTGCGAATGCCTTGTAATAGCCAGGGGTGGCAGGACGTTTAAATCTTCAGGCTGGAAGAGCATGGCCATATAAGCACATCAATTTTTTCCATGAGTTTTGATAAGCTATGAGGGTAAAGTGCCGAAATGGCAATCCCTCCCATTCTTTTTGACAGGGCATGAGCCTCATCAGGTTCTAAGAGGTCTGTTTTATTAAGAACCAAAATCGTGGGAGTTCTTTGCAAATCCAGGTTGGCCAGGATTTCTTCAACGGTCGCAATCTGTTTCTCCAGATATCCGCTCGTGGCATCCGCTATGTGAAGCAACAAATCCGCATCATGAAGCTCTTCCAGCGTTGCGGCAAAGGCCTCCATGAGACTTTTTGGAAGGTTTCTGATAAAACCGACCGTGTCTGTTATGATTACCTCACGGTCCCTGGGGAACCTGAGCCGTCTGCTGCTGGAATCCAGTGTTTCAAAGAGGCGGTCCTTGGCGCCCACATGACTGTTGGTGAGCGTATTCAATAGGGTAGATTTTCCGGCATTAGTGTATCCCACGATGGATACGACAGGCAACCTTCTGACGTCCCTCAACCTCCTCCTGCCCGCTCGCTGGCGTTTGATGCCCTTCAACTCAAGGTTCAACCTTGTTATCCGTTCCCTGACACGACGCCGGTTAATTTCCAGTTTTGTTTCTCCCGGACCCCTGCCTCCGATTCCTCCGGTAAGCCTGGACATGGCAGTATTCTTTGTGGCCAGCCTGGGAAGCAAGTACTTCAGCTGGGCAAGTTCCACCTGGATTTTACCTTCCCGGGTCACGGCTCTCCTGGCAAATATATCAAGAATGAGCTGGCTTCGATCAATGATTTTCAAATCTGTGAAATCCGTTAGATTTTTCACCTGAGCCGGCGTTAATTCATGGTCAAAAATCAAGAGATTCGAGCCCGTCTGGAGACACTTAATGGCCAATTCGCCCAGTTTTCCCTTCCTTATTAAAAAACGGGGGTCCGCTTTTTTGATAAACTGGACAACTCTCCCAACCACCTCAATATTGTCAGATACAGCGAGATCCTCCAGCTCATCAAGATATTCTTCCTCCTGCCATCTGGGACCCGTTGTCACGCCAACCAAAAGAGCCCTATCTTTTTTTTCCAGTGAGCGTGCGGATCGAGTTCTTGCTATTTCGGCCTCAAGGGATTGAACTAATTCCAGGAAATCGACGTTCAATTGCCCGATATCAGCAACCCGATTTACGATCCATCCCCTTCCATCACTGTTCTCCGGCAAGACATTGGCGTATGAAATAGGGCCCGGGATCCCTTTTTCATCCACCTGCACGCACACCATAAGGTCTAAACCCAGTAAAACCAGGTCCGTTATGTCCTCCTCAGAAAGCGGTTCTCCGTTTAAATGGGTGTGAATGCATCGAAGGCCTTTGAGGCGGCCGGCTCCGAGCCTGTATTTGCTCAGGTCAGGAATAGAGATATGATTGTAATCACCCACGATCACAAAGGCTACCTCTCCTTTCCGGGTTATGAGCAAGGCAATTTGTCGTTTAATGTCGTGGGAAATAAAAGAAATCTGGCGTGTCAGTTCATGAGAAATAATCTCATGGCCGGATATCCTGCGGCGATAAAGTTTTTGGAGTAGTTTCTGTTGGCTGGCCTTGAGCCCGCCTGTCTTGCCATGCACTTTCTCGATGGCTTAGGCCCTTTTTTCGCAATAGTTGAGTAACATCTCAATAAATCCGGGCATTCCGAATGCCTCCCCCTTTTGCAAAGAGGGATTGGGGGGGGGGGATTTTTTTGATATAGCCCTTATTTAATAAGAGCTTACATAATTGAATGGCTGCAATTTTATATGCCCGGCTCCTCTTCTGTATAGTCTCCGAAGGCTGTCAGTTCCTTCCGGAAAGTTAATTTAAAATAACCAGTCGGGCCATTCCTCTGCTTAGCTAAAATTATCTCGGCAATATTCCGGTTTTCTTCTGAATCCGGGTGGTAGACCTCGTCCCTGTAGATAAAGGCAATTACGTCCGCATCCTGCTCAATAGCACCGCTCTCCCGTAAATCTGCCAACTGAGGTCTCTTGTTGGGCCGGTCCTCGACCTTTCTATTTAACTGTGAAAGGGCCATGACAGGCACGTTGAGATCTTTTGCCAATGCCTTGAGCATCCTTGATACCCCAGATATCTCAATCTGCCGGGATTCAGCGGATTTGCGGCCCTGAATTAACTGTAAGTAGTCAACAATGACAAGGGAACATGGTCTTGTTTATTGATACAGAAGGAGGTTTTTCTGTGGAGAGAGTGAAACAAATTGTGGGGGA
>JBDRPB010000009.1:0-6948 GCA_043809485.1 Pseudomonadota bacterium
CCAGATCCAGTATCAATTTAGCGTTTTGAAAAGCCACGCTAAATTTCATTGAAAAGTGAAAATTGCCAATTGAAAAATGCAAATTTTTCTGCAAAACCATAGTCATTTTTAAAATTTTCAATTTAATTTTTACATTTTGCATTGAAGTTTAGCCAATTTTAGCAAAGGGCTAAACTGTTACCAGATCCATAATAATTTTTTTCAATTAATTGGGACACAGATTTCCACGGATAAAGGCAGATAACTATTTTCTGCATTTTATATCCTGAAAATCTGTGTTTACCCTGTTAGATCGTAAACATCTAACAGGGTGAATCTGTGTCCAATAAGGAAATTCCTATACAATAGATTTATAAATATTTTTATTTTCTTTATTTTTTTGCTTGACATTATTTTATTTGTTGGAGAGAATTTTAATAGGGAAAGAATTAAAAATCTATTGCTTAATATTGATCGTCAATCTATCCGCATGTCCTAGATTGGCAAAAATGCTCACCGTTCACAAAGATTTTTAGAAATTCTGCCCTAATAATCAAGAAAATTAAAGTTTTTTCTCGTTTGCCGCTAAACGATCCGGTTGGGTCAAAAAATAAAATTAATTCCTATCAATATAATCAAATTAGGAGGAAATAATGCAGATCAAACGAAGGGACTTTTTGAAGGCAAGTGTGGCTGTAGGGGGAGCGGCGGTACTCGGCGGATGCACGTTGAACGCCTTGACCAACGGGAAAGATGACCAGATCGGAAAGGGAGGTACGCAACCCGGCACATGGATTCCCACCGCCTGTCAGGGCTGTACCACCTGGTGTGCTGTGGAGATATTCGTCCAGGGTGGCCGGGCGGTGAAGGTCCGGGGCAACCAGCTTTCCAAGGCCAACAGCGGCTACGTATGCCCGAGAGGACATTTACTCCTGCAGCAGCTTTACGACCCCGACCGGATAAAGGTCCCCATGAAAAAGACCAATCCCCAAAAGGGACGAGGAATTGACCCAAAGTTTGTCCCCATCTCCTGGGATGAAGCCATGGATTTGATCGCCGACAAGCTGTTGGAGCTCAGGAAAGCCAATGAGGGCCATAAGCTTCTGGTCATGAGAGGAAGATATTCCAATATGTATCCGGTCGGGCCCTACGGCGCATTTGCCAAGATACTCGGTACGCCCAACAATATCTCCCATAGTGCGCTCTGTGCCGAAGCAGAGAAGTTCGGGTGCTTTTATACCGAAGGCTACTGGGGTTATCGGGACTATGACCTGGCCCGGACAAAGTATTTGGTGATCTGGGGATGTGACCCGGTAAGCTCCAACCGGCAGGTGCCCAACGCCATCAATAAGTTGGGGGATGTCCTGGATAAGGCCACGGTAGCGGTCGTTGACCCGAAGCTCAACGCCTCTGCGGCCAAAGCCCACGAGTGGCTTCCGATAAAACCCGGCGAAGACGGGGCCTTAGCGACGGCGATGGCCCACGTCCTCCTCACCGAGGGCCTTTGGAGCCGGGAGTTTGTGGGAGATTTTAAGGACGGTAAAAACCTTTTCCAGGCAGGGCAGACGGTTGATGAAGCCGCCTTTGCCGAGAAGTATACCCATGGGCTGGTGAAATGGTGGAACTTAGAGCTTAAAGACCGGACAAATTCCCTTTTTCGTATATTTAGCCCACCCCAAAGCGAGTTTTTAGTGCGCCAGGCAAAGTCTGGAGAATCCAGTTGATTGAAAAGCCAGCCCGACAAAGTTAGCCGACCGTCAGAATCGAGTTTTGCATCTATGCAGGTAACTGTATGGATGAAGCGTAAACAGGGAGGCAGCAGGCCGCAATCCGTAAGGGTGAAGGAATTCAGCCCCGAAAACGCTAATGTTGTGGAGCAAGCCCAAAGGATTTTTCCGGGAACCGGGGAGGACCTGTGTCTTCCTCTGCAAAGGGGTACCTAAGAACGAGGAAACGAGGAACAGGGAAGAGGCGCAGGTAGTCGGATCAATTCATCGTACCGTTGAAGCCTTACCCAGACCCAGGATAGTGAAAGGTTACTCCTGGATTTATGCCACAGGCATGTGAACCTTTCTGAAGAGCCGGATGCGGGAAATCTGCACGCTACGTTCTGTGGGAGCCGGAGGCGGACAACCGCCTCTGGCGACCCGGGTCCGGGGCCAACGGATATAGGGTTGAAATATTGTGGCACCGCCGGGGAAACCAGGCGGCAAACGGAGGAAACAAACCTCAATCTGTAATATCGGAAGAAACCGGTCTACTCGACTCAGATTGAGCACGGTGCTAACCGCAACAAACGGCTAAAGGCAAATGGTACAAATTAAGGAAAAGAAGGAGTAAATTATATGAAAAAATTAACCCTTCTGATAATCGGAGGAGTCTTTGCTGTTACTATTGCAGTCGTGATTATTACCGCCATTATGCTCAGACATAAAGATGTGCCGGAGGGCAAGTTCAAAAACATGGTGGACGCGGCATATATAGGGTCTATGGAATGTAAAAAGTGCCATGAAAGAAAGTTTCTCGAATGGACCACAACACTTCATTCAAGGATGATGCAGGATGTAAAGGCAAACCCGCAAGTTATTATCGGCGATTTCAAATCTCCAAGCATAATCAGGACATTCAAGAAGGATGATGTGGATTATACCATCGGCAGCAGGTGGAAGCAGCAGTACTTGAAAAAAACAGGGGATGATTACGAAGTGCTTCCCGCTACCTACCATGTCTCAACTAACAGGTGGGTTGAGTATCCACAGAATAGGTCTTGGTTTAAGGAGTGCGCGGGCTGTCACGCAACCGGGGTTGACCCTTTTAAAAAGACCTTTAAGGAGCCGGGGATAGCGTGTGAGGCCTGTCATGGGCCGGGAAGCAACCATGTCAAGGCAATCTCGGGTTTTGAAACAGTCACCATCGTAAATCCTGCCAGATTGACCAGCGCTCAGGCCGCGCAGGTATGCGGTTCTTGTCATGCAAGGGGTATGGATACAAGCGGCGGGCATCACTCATATCCGGTGGAATATATGGGTGTTCGGGGGACAGGCAATCTCCTTCTGCATTTCAATATTTTTGACCAGAAGAGCAATCCCGAACTTTTCTGGCCAAGCGGCGACGCTAAATGCAGTTACACACAGTATGCAGACTGGAAGCAGAGCGAACATGCAAAGAGCGGCATCACATGTACGAGCTGTCATCTTGTTCACAAGAGCAATACGTCCTTCCAAACTAAACTTGAGGGAGATAATCTCTGCAAGAGCTGTCATTCTACAACAGACAAAAGAATGGCGCATAAGATACACACCTTTGGCAGCTGTATTGGGTGTCATATGTCAAAGACAGGCACAAGCGCTGAGGCAGGAGACATCCGCAGTCATACATTTAAGTTTATTTCCCCTGAATTGAGCATGAAAAAAGGAGGCGTTAAAAACCAGCCTAATTCATGCAGCGGCTGTCATCATCATAAAGATACGCCGTTGGAGGATTTAATAGAGTTCCTTGATGCGGCAAAGAAGACGGATATGCCGCTGCCATATAGCGCTCATAAGAGGCCGACAGTGAAAAAGTAGTATGAAGAATTTATTTACCAACCTCCCTTTGCAGGAGAGGGTTGGTGAAAGATGTAGATTTCAACTTGGCATAAAAGGGAAAGTGGAGAACAACAACATATCACGGAGGCAGTTTTTAGGAGGGCTTGCAGTATCGTCCATCGGGTTGACGATCGCCAGCCCTGTATTGTCTTATGCCCATAGTAAGAGATACGCAAAGCTTGTTGACACCACAAAGTGCATAGGATGCAAGCGGTGCATGTCTGCATGCAAGCGGTGGAATAAACTGAAGATTGACAGGGCAGAAGAGCTTACGGACAGAGAAACGGAGCTTACAGGCAAAACATGGGTGGTTGTAAATTTGAAAAAGGATACTAAAAATGTAGAAGATCTTACATATGTCCACTGGGCATGTCAGCATTGTGAGAAACCCGCGTGTGAAGGCGCATGCCCTGTATCGGCCATTAAAAAATATCCTGAAGGACCCGTAGTGATAAATGAAAAAAAATGCGTTGGCTGTAAATACTGTATTCAATCCTGTCCTTATGGAATACCACAATTTGATTTTGAAAAAAGGGTTTCAAGGAAATGCACCCTGTGTTTTGACAGGATACCGAGGATAAAGCCTGCTTGTGTTGCTGCATGTCCTGTGCAAGCCCTCGATTTTGGGCCAAAGGATGAGATATTGAAAAAGGCTGAAAAAAGGACAGAGGCAATAAACGGCTATCTCCTCGGCGAATACGAGGCAGGCGGCACAGGCATGCTGACCATCCTGAAAACAAAACCGGAGGATATGGGGCTGATTGTTGCGCCAAAGGAAGTAGTGAACAAAGACATAGATAAGATAAGGGTAAGTTTTTCAGGATTTGCCGGCGCCTCAGTAATGGTGGGATTGCTCTATTTATATTCACGGTCACAAGGAGGAGACTGATATATATATGGAGATTATTACCAATGCGATTAATACAATTAACAGGCATCCTCGTTTTTATATATGGATAAGCGCCCTTTTGGGGCTTATGGTATTGGGCGCATTTGGATTTTTGATGTCCCTTCTTGTCAGTATGCACCTTTTTGAGTTCCATCATGCCATTCCATGGACAATGAAGATATCAACCTATATATTCTTTGTCGCATCCAGCACAGGTATATGTATGGTCACATCCCTCGGTCATCTGTTCGGCGTGAAACGATTTGAACTCATAGGTAAGAGAGGCGCTTTCCTTGCACTCATCACGGTTACTTTCGGCATGACAGCAATAATACTGCACCTCGGACACCCTGAACGTTCTTTTTATTTCTACCTTACGCCTAACATCCGCTCGGCAATATGGGGCATGAGCTTCTTTTATACCTTTACCATCCCTTTCATAATGGTGGAACTCTGGTTCCTGATGAGGGCTGATTTATCAAAAATAGCCAATAACTCTACAGGTTATAAACAATTGATATACAGTTTAGCAGTGTTGGGGCAAAGGGATGAATCCCATGCAGCAATACAAAGGGACCATAAGTGGTCATCGATAGCAGCAGGTGCAGCGTTTGTATTTGAGCTTGCGGCATTCAGCACGCTGGGCTCAATATTCGGACATACACAGACAAAGGCATTCTGGCACGGCGCCTATTTCCCCCTGTTTTTTCTTCTCTCCGCTTTATTTTCAGGGCTTGCATGGTTAATAGCAGTAACTACTGCCACTTATAAGTTACAGAAAAAAGAAATGCCGCATGAACTCAAAAAACTCATTTTTGAGATGTCCAATATGTTTGCCGTGGCTCTTTCTGTGGGCTTGCTCTTTATAGCGTACAAGATAAGCTCCGGTTTGCTTGACACTGAAGATGCAAAAACCACAATGCTTCTGTTAAGGGGCCCTTTCAGTATTCCATTCTGGTTATTTGAAATAACAGTTGGGACAGTTATTCCTGCATTACTGATACTTTATTCACTTAAAAAGGAATGGATTGACGGGCTGCTTGCTGCATCGGTAATGACGCTTGTAGGAGCGTTTCTCGTGAGATATGACTTTTTGATTGCAGGACAGGTATATCCCTATTTTGACTATGTCCAAATGCCAAAGATGTTTCCGACAGTTATAGAGTCTTTTGTAGTGGCAGGAATCTTTGGAGGATTTTTCATGATTTATACATTGGCAGTTAAGTTTCTGCCCCTTGAGGAGGAAAGGCATTGAGATGAAATACACATGTCTGAAAGAGATACAAAAGGGAATAAAAATCTCCCCTAACCCCTCTTTTTCAAAGAGGGGAACAGTTATACCCCCCTTTAGCAAAGGGGGGCGAGGGGGGATTTAAAAGGTTATTTTCGGGCAATAATCTTTTCGAGAAGGAGTGAAGTGATGTTATGAAGAAATTCATTTTAATGCTTGTGGGCTTGATGCTATTTATTCCAGCAACATATTTTGTATTCGCACAGGAAATGAAGCCTCCTGCAAAGAAGACATCGGCGCAAAAAGTGCCTATGCCTATTGATAAGACCCTCGGAGAGACCCAGTTTTTCTGCGGCTACTGTCATATCCTCACATATCCCAGGGTAATGAAAAAAGCGCACAATACCTGGAAGGATGACGAAAAGCACAACAAAATCGGGTGCGTGGAGTGCCATTATCCTCCTGATTTACCTGCAATAGCAGAGCACCGAAAGATACCTAAAACAAATGCAGAAGCTGACAAGGAAAAGAAAAAGAAAACAGACTGGGACTTTATGAAAACAGAGCTTGAGGTATTCTCAAAGCTCGTAACGGTTTTAAACATGGATGAATCAACTGTATTGAGAAAGCCAAAGATATACGACAGAAGCTGCACAACTTCAGATTGCCATCCCACAACAGGCAAGAAAAAAGAAGCGGAGTACTGGACAAAGAAATTAAAATTTACAGAATACACAAAGGAAGATAAAGACAAAACAAAGGTTGTTATTCCCTTTACCCACAAAGAGCATTATGACAAAAAGAAATGGGTAGAAGGGCAGGAGATGCAATGCGCCACATGCCATAAAAAAGAGACAGGAAAGAAACATTTTGAAGTTTCAAAAGAGATCTGCAATCTCTGCCATTTTAAAAGTGAGAAGGCTAAGTTTGCTGAAGAACGCGCTAAATGCTCATTATGCCACAAGATACCCGAGGAGCCATTTAAAAAGGCAGAAAAACCCGATGAAAAGCCTTTTACCCATAAAGACCTTGAAGACAGAAAGGTTTCATGCGCTAGCTGCCATCTTGAAATTGTAAAGGGCAAGGGAGAGATAAAAGAGGAAAAATGTCTTGACTGCCATGAAAATACAAAGGAGCTTTGGAAAGAGGCAAAGAACAAAAAGATAATGCACAAAGAGCATGTGGCAAAACAGACAGCGACGTGCTTCAACTGCCACGAACCGATAGTTCACAAAAAACCTGAAAAGCCGGACAAGAAGGAT
>JBDRPB010000010.1:0-2409 GCA_043809485.1 Pseudomonadota bacterium
GTCATCACCGGACGGGGTGCGGATCCCCGAATAATAGAAAAAGCTGATCTGGTAACCGAGATGAAGGAGATCAAACACTATTTTCAACAAGGGGTAGCGGCCAGAGTCGGAATTGAAAAATAACCCTGATTTATTCCTTCATAATAAGTGTTGCGGCCTCTTCAAATTTTTTGCTGATCATCAGGGTCATCTCAGATGCATCTTCCAGCAATGAAGCCGCTTCACGCATGTTTTTCTCTTTTGCTTTTTGCGCCCAATCCCTGTATGTTTCAGCATGATCATCATTATGCTTTATCCAGTGTTCAAGCAGTTTCATCATTTTTTCATCAAATGATAAGGTGCTCTGTATTTCATGATCGTGTTGATGGTGATGGGTCATTTTAGTTCTCCTGCACGATCACCCCGATCAGATGAAAACACACAATCGGGTGTCATGGATTATGGGTTATTCTGAATGCGATAATTTTTTCAATGGGCTCAAATGATACGTTCTTCGTTACCGGGTTTTACATGCATCACACATGACAGTCAATAAATATCAATCGAAAAATTATGACCGGATTTCGTTTTAATAAAAAGAACATCGCAATACTACTTCTTTTTTTCTGTGGTGCCATTTTCGGTGTAATGGCCGGTGTTTTTTTAGCCCTGACCCATGACCTTCCTCAAATTCTAAGCCTTAAAACATTTACACCCTCTTCCATTACGCGAATTTATTCAGCAGATAAAGTGCTCCTGGCAGAACTTTTTGCAGAAAAAAGAGACCCTGTACCCCTCGAAGTCATTCCATCTTATCTTACAGAAGCGCTCGTTGCCACAGAAGACCGGAACTTTTATCAACACAGCGGCATCGATCTAAAAGGAATTTTCAGAGCTATCATCAAAAATATCCGTGCAGGAGAATTTGTTGAAGGGGCCAGTACCATCACCCAGCAACTTGCCAAGACCCTCTTTCTAACCCCCCGGAAAACCTTACTGCGCAAGATAAAGGAAGCATTTCTGGCATTTCAGATAGAACGACGATACACAAAAGATGAAATTATAGAGCTTTACCTGAATCAGATATACTTTGGCAGCGGTGCTTACGGTGTCGAATCGGCCGCAAGAATATTTTTCGGAAAATCCGTAAAAGACCTCGGCCTTGCCGAGTGTGCGCTGTTGGCAAGTTTACCCAAAGCACCGTCCCGATACTCCCCTCTGATAAACAAAGATCTTGCCCTTAAACGAAGAAATATTGTCCTGAGACAAATGGAAGAAACAGGCATTATTGCTGAAGCAGCATTTAATCGAGCAAAAGAAGAACCCTTGCATCTTGCAAAACAAAACAATAATCTGCGTAAAGCGCCCTACTTTGTCAATCAGGTCAAAAGCTTTCTTGAAAACACTTTAGGCGCGTCAAGGCTTTATAAAGGTGGACTGACCGTTGTTACCACCCTCGATTCCAAGATGCAAAGGGCAGCGGAACTCGCAGTGGAAAGCGGACTTTCCGAACTTGAAAAGCGGATGAAACGTAACGGAATTAAAACACCCGACCCCCAATGTGCACTGATTTCCCTGAATGTACAGACCGGTGGTATTTTAGCGATGATCGGGGGCAGAGATTTTTCAAAATCCCCTTTCAACAGGGCAACAGACGCGAGAAGACAACCTGGATCTGCATTTAAACCCGTGGTCTATGCATATGCCATTGAACAGGGCTTCTCCCAGAGCAAAACTATTCTCGATGCACCCGTGGTTTTCAGGGCTGGAGAACCGAACAAAGACTGGAGACCGGAAAATTTTTCCGGTGGCTATAAAGGCGAAATGACACTCAGAATGGCGCTGACACTTTCGGAAAATATTCCGGCCGTCAGGCTCATTGAAATGCTGGGTGCTTCTTCAGTGGCAAGGTTTGGACACACCTTGGGAATTGAATCCGACCTGTACCCGAACCTTTCACTGGCCCTCGGCACATCAGAAGTAACGCTTATAAATCTGACCGCAGCGTACACGGTCTTTCCCAATAAGGGAGAACTGATAAAACCTTATGGGATCATGGAAGTCGTCGATCGAAAGGGCCGGGTGGTCTGGCGGGTAAAACCCCAAAAAAAAGTGGTGCTGTCACGGGCAGATGCGTCGATTATGACGGATATGCTCTGCGGTGTAATTCAGGAAGGCACCGGGAAGAAAGCACGGGTAATCAAACGTCCTGTTGCCGGGAAAACCGGTACCACCAACAACTTTAAAGACGCTCTTTTTATCGGTTTCTCACCGTCCATCGCCACCGGAGTGTGGGTGGGGCAGGATTCGTTTACAACCCTCGGCAAAGGAGAAACCGGGGCTAAAGCATCACTTCCCATTTGGATCGAATTTATGACCCAAGTACTTTTAGACAAGCCCATACAATATTTTGACATACCGGACGCGGTC
>JBDRPB010000011.1:0-4166 GCA_043809485.1 Pseudomonadota bacterium
GGACAGCCGTGGGACAAAAAAGACTGGGTTATCAAATTCGCAGGCGAAGCCAAGGACGGCAAGTATGTCTCAAGTAAGTGGATCGGAGACGTTCCGGACGGTGGATGGTATCCTCTTGAAAATCCTGACGGAACAAAGAGAGCGGATTCAAAACATCCTTTTATCATGAGAAAGCATGGACATGGGCAGATATTCGGCCCTGGCCTCGCTGATGGTCCGTTCCCGGAACATTACGAGCCTCTTGAGTGTCCTGTTGAAAAGAACTTGATGAATAAGCAGCGCATGAATCCAGCAGCGCATGTTTACACAACTGATGCAGATGCTTATGCAACAAATGATCCGAAGTTTCCGATTGTAGGCACGACATACCGCCTGACAGAACACTGGCAGACAGGTCTTATGACGCGTCCGCAGCCATGGCTGCTTGAGCTTCAGCCTCAGATGTTTGTAGAGATGAGCGAAGAGCTTGCCAAACTTAAGGGGATCAAGAATGGGGAACGCGTGATGGCCTCGTCTATCAGAGGAGCTGTTGAATGCACGGCGATTGTTACCAAGCGTTTCAAACCGTTTAAGATTGCCGGAAAGACAGTCCATCACGTGGGAATGCCGTGGTGCTTTGGCTGGCGCTGGCCGGTAAGCGGCACAGAGGAGAGCGCCAACCTGCTCACTCCGTCTATCGGTGACGCCAACACCAGGATACCTGAAACAAAGGCCTTTATGGTCAATGTAACCAAAAAATAAAGGAGGTGATCTGAATGAGTAAGTCATTTTTCGTAGATACAACTATTTGCACGGCCTGCAGAGGATGTCAGGTAGCCTGTAAGCAGTGGCATGACCTTCCCGCAGAAGAAACTACAAACCGTGGAACTTACGAGAACCCCGCAGATCTATCCTTTATAACTTATAAAGTGGTTAGAATGCGTGAGCAGGTTATTGACGGAAAGTTAAACTGGCTCTTTTTCCCTGAACAGTGCCGTCACTGTATTGAAGCGCCCTGTCTTGAAATAGCAGGAGATCCAGGCGCTATATTCAAGGATGATAAGACAGGCGCTATTATATTTACGGCAAACACCAAGCGTTTGAACGCTGCGGAAATTATTGAAGCATGTCCTTATAATATTCCGCGAAAAGCACCTGACGGCACACTTGCCAAGTGCGATATGTGCTTAGACAGGGTTGAAAACGGACTGGTTCCGGCATGTGTTCAGACGTGCCCGACAGGCGCCATGAATTTCGGCGACAGGGATGAGATCCTTGCTCTTGCAAAAAAGCGTCTTGGAGAGGTTAAAAAGGCAAATCCAAAGACCATGCTGATAGATGAAGATACTGTAAGTGTTATTTATCTTGTGGCTTATGAGCCGAAACTGTATTGCAAGAATGCTGTGGCATCAAATGCCGACTTCAGCATTACAAGGCATATGGCATTAAAGCGGATGATTCGCCCGTTGACAAACCTGACTTCACGTCTGCTTTAATAGAGGCCGAGTGTAATTTTAAAAAAAGGGGGAAAAGAAAAAAATCTTTCCCCCCTTTTCCCCTGTTTATCGGAAAATCCAGTTTGACAAATTGGTTTATCCCCTCTATTGTATCAATAATTATTTAGTTATCCCCATAAGGAGCTTATCCATGTATCAATTTTTCGGTTTTACCTGAGTTGGGTTAAAAAATTCTACCCGGGTTTGGTAGGCACAGGGTTTGGCCGAAAAATCATGTCTATTCTTTTCCGCTTATCATCTTTCATTTTCACAAATTGATCAAACCCTGTCACGTGCCTTTATAATAGTTTGCAGGGGCAATGGTGCTGGGCGCCCCGCGGTCTTCAAAACCGTTGGCCCCGTCTGAAAAACGGGGAGGAGGTTCGATTCCCCTTGCCCCTTCCAGCGTTTAAACGAAAATCAAAACTAAGACCTGATGGAAAAACATATTACTATAGGTGTGGCCGGTCATGTGGACCATGGTAAGACCGCCTTGGTCCACTGTTTGACCGGCATTGATACGGATCGGCTTCAGGAGGAAAAGCGACGTGGCCTATCCATTGAATCAGGCATTGCGCCACTCAAACTCCCTTCCGGGGTACAGCTTGCCCTGGTGGACGTTCCCGGACAGACCGGTTTTCTCAAAAATACCATTCGGGGCCTTAGTTGCGTGGACATGGCTATCCTTGTTGTGGCTGCAGATGACGGGATCATGCCAGGGACTCTGGAACATCTGAATATACTCAACTTCCTCAAGCTCAAAAGCGGTCTTATTGTATTGAGCAAGGCAGACCTGGTAGATGATGAAACACTGGAGTTGGGTAAACTTGAAATCACTGACCAGGTAAAAGGGACCTTTCTGGAGGGAAAGCCGATCATTCCCTGTTCGGAGATTGACCGGAGAGGTATAAATGAGATTCGGGTGAACATTGAGAAACAGGTGAAAAATATAGCCGGTAAAAACCAACACGCTCCTTTCCGCCTTTGGATTGATCAGATAAGAAGCTTTACAGGGTTCGGGACAGTTGTAAGCGGAACGATTCTTTCGGGAAAGATCAGGCAGAATAATATCCTTCATCTTCTCCCATCTAAAAAGGAGCCCAGGGTGCGGTTCCTGGAGGTACACCACCAGAAAGTCCAACAGGCAGTTGGTGGGCAGCGGGTGGGTATTAACCTTCACAATATCTCCTTAAAAGACATAAAGCGGGGAATGGTGCTGGCGGAGCCAGGAGCGGTGAGCTCAAGTCTCCTTTTTAATGTGGAACTTCAGGCACTGCATAGTATACTCAAGCCGATCAAGAACTACCAGAGGATAAGGCTATATCTGGGAACATCTGTCACAAACGCCCTCGTGGTGATTATGGAAAAGGAACAACTGGAACCGGGTGAAAGGAGGCTGGCCCAGTTCCGATTGATAAAGCCTGTACCGGCTCTGCCGGGAGATCCTTTTGTGATCTCCCCTCTAAACCTTCGTGCCGTAATAGGTGGAGGGATCATCCTGGAGATTCCATTGGAAAAATATCGGGCGGCCAGGGCCGCGGTCACGATGCCTTATCTTAAGGCCCTTCAGAATGGAAACCTGAAATTAGTTATTGACCATTTTTTTGATGGGCATATCAGTCGTCTGGTTACGGCTGCAGATATCGCACGGGAGACCGGTTTCCAAATTAAAGAGGTTGAGGCAGAGGTTAGATTAAGGCTTAAAAGCTGTGAGATTCTCTATTTTGAAGGCAGTGGTCTTTTCGGGAAAAATCGTTATGAGGCCCTGAAGGAAAGATCGCTAAAGATCGTTGAAAATGTCCTGTCAAAGAATCCATTTCAACTGACAGTCATACCGGATGAGATAAAAACCAGGTTATCGCCCTCAATTGATGAAGCCCTATTTCAAAGGATGCTTGCCGAACTATGCCGGGAAGGGAAGCTCATAAAGACCGATGGAGGCTTTCAAATCCGGAATCTTTCGGTCAAACTTTCAAAGGAACAGGAGAGGCTGATTACCCTGTTGCTCGAATATGCGCAGTCTCTGGGCATTATCCCGTTCAGAGCGGATATGTTCTGGAAATTTCATAAAAAAAAGTTCAACAAAAATGAAATACAAAGATTGCTCGATTATTTGCATAATCAAAAAAGGTTGATCCGCTTTAGTAATGGCCGGTTTTTGACTCCCCAGGCCATGGAAAAGATCAAGGATGGGGTGAGGAAAGTCATCATGCAGAAAGGGAGACTCACCCTTGCGGATAGCAAAGAGATCCTGGGATATGGAAGGACAGCGGGAGTTCCGGTTCTTGAATACCTGGACGCTGTTGGATTTACATGCAGACAGGAAAACGAGCGGGTGCTGAAAAGAAAAGAAGGGTAAGAACAGGCATTTATCGGATTCCCCTTAAAGAAGACGTTTTTATATTGGTTATTCCAGTTTGACAAATCGGTCTATCCTCTTTAATTAATCGGTTGTTGTCCAATTATCCCATAAGGAGGAGCTTATCCATGTATCAATTTTTCGGCTTTACCTGAGTTGTCATAAGCTATTCTGCTCGGGTTTGGTAGTCACAGGGTTTGGCCGAAAAATCATGTCTATTCTTTTACACTTATCATCTTTCACTTTCACAAATCGATCAGACTCTGTCACGTGCCTTTGCAGGGGCAATGGTGCTGGGCGCCCCGCGGTCTTCAAAACCGTTGGCCCCGTCT
>JBDRPB010000012.1:0-12149 GCA_043809485.1 Pseudomonadota bacterium
GCCCAATGAAAGCAAGTCAGTTTATCAATTTCGTTCCAATAAGCGCTGTTTTGCTTGCCTTTTTCATGCTCGGAGAATCGATTACCCTGTCTTTATTGGTTGGGACAATATTTGTCATCTCCGGCGTTTACTTGACGAATACCGTTCCTCTGGCTCGCAAAAAAAACTAATTCGGGTTCGCTCTGAACTACGACAGAACACCTGCCTCTCTCAAAATTCTCTCGAGTTCATCTTTCTCTTGTTGCACAAGGGGAAGCAGGGGTGGCCGAACCGGACCACCGTACATGCCTATAAGATCCATGGCGGCCTTAAGTCCCGGAATTCCGAATTTGGCAGTCACAGCAGCATTGGCCGGGATAAGTCCAAGTTGGATTTCCCGCGCCTTTTTCAGGTCTCCTTGGTCAAAACTCCGGGTAAGTTCTGACAAATGGTGCGGAGCCACACAGGCCAGGGCCATAACACCTCCAACCGCACCTACAGATAAGGCAGGAAGCAAAAAACTCCCGGATCCAGCCAATACTTGAAATGAATCCCCTGCACTGTGAATCAATTGTCCGATTTTCGCAAGGTTCCCGGAACTTTCCTTAAGACCAATAATATTGGGATGCTGGGCAAGCTCAATGATGGTTTCTGCACTCAGGTCGATTCCCGTAAAAACAGGAACATTATAAAGAATAATTGGGATAGGTGAACGATCAGCCACCATCGTATAATGCTTCACCAGGGCGCGATGGTCCATCCGTGATTTGTAATAGTGCGGCGTGACTACCATAGCCGCGTTCGCTCCCAAACTGGCAGCCTTTTCTGTGAGTTCCATGGTTCCCATGCTGGATTCGCAGCCGGTCCCTGCAACAAAAAGGCGATCCTTTTTGATCGCTGCCCTGGCTGTCTTCCAGGTCTCAATTTTCTCCTCTTCCTTAAGAAAAACGGCTTCACCGTTAGATCCCAGAACAGCAAACCCCGCAAGTGGAGTCTCCTGCCACTCTTCAAGATTATGAGCCAAACGATCGTGATCTACCCTACCGTGATCGTCAAAGGGTGTGGGAATCGGCGGAAAACATCCTTTCAAAGAAATCTCTTTCGACATATCATTCTCCTATGGAATCATCTTAGTTAAATAATTTTATAATTGTGAAGGCAATATCTAAAGAAGGCAAGGTTTTTTTGAAAGGCACAAAAAAAATCCCCCTGAGAAAGGAGGAGGAACTCAGGGGGTGTAGGAGGTGAATAAGGGATGAAGGTTAATAAGCCATGTTACCCTTCCAACAAGGTGGTCTTTAGGAGGAAAACGTTGTGTTGATGGTTAGAGACCCAACCGGGCGATCTATATGTTGACTTCCCAAAATGCCGTTATTTTCCCGGTGCAATCCTTTTTCTGTTTTTTTAGGAAATACCAGTGAAAAGATGCACGCACATCCGAGAAGCCTTTTAGCTTGCATTTGAATATTCATCATTAGCAAGATAAATGCCAGTTTTATCTGGCAATCGCTTATAGCCTATAACTAATTGATTATACAGTGAAAATAACAAGAGGCGAGTAGGCCTGAACAAATATAACGTAGTCTATATAGGTCATAATCAACAAAATGGTTCATTTTGTGCTATTTTTTCTGGCCTACATTGGAGTTGAAGATTCCAAATTTTGCGCACACGGGAAACCTCAAGCTCGGAAGGAACGACTGTGGCGATTAAGCCACACGCAACTGCCAAATTGCAACAGATTGCAAAAAAAATCCCCCTGAGAAAGGAGGAGGAACTCAGGGGGGGTTGAGGTTAATAAGGGGGTTAAGGTTACTCAACAAGGAGGTGTTAAGGTATAATGTATTGACTTCCCAAAATGCCGTTATTTTCCCGGCGCAGTCCCTTTTCTATTTTTTTTAGGAAATACCAGTGAAAAGATGCACGCACATCTGAGAAGCCTTTTTAACCGACGTTTTGTTATTTTATACAAGCAAGAAAAGTGCCAGCTTGGCCAGCTAAACGACTAATCCTATAAATCATTGATTATACCTATAAACATAAAAATGACTTGTAAGCGCTATGCTGGGAAGGTCCAACATAGATGGCTCAAAATGAATCATAGGACAATTTGTACCAAGCATTTGTTCACTTATTTTCTTCAGATGCCCGCTGGAAGATATAGGTGGTGCCCACCTATAATTGAGATAATTTGTTCAAAATCAAAGAATGCGATCATACTTCAGCGCGATGAATCGGCGAAATTCCCCTTGACAGGACAGGCAATAAAGACAAAGATGATTTGCTGTTATTAAAATAGAAAAAATCTGAATTATTCCAAGTAGAGTGGTGAAATGAAAACTAAGGTAAAAGCCGAAAAGATTGTTAGTGCGGTTAAAAAAATTGACGGGATTGAAATTGTGGTGGAAAACACCGATGATGCTAAGGAGGCAATCAATCTTATCCTAAGGAAAACAGGGTTATTTGATAAAGATGACTTTGGGAAACTAAAGGACTTTAAGGTTACCGCGTTCCAGAAATATGAAACCTCCGCAGTGGATTATAAGATAATATTCCTGCTGGAATTCTTATTTGAGGATGATACATCATTAGATACAAAAGTTTCTATGATTAAAGAATTTCAGGAATTCTTTGAAAAGTCTGATCCACCAAAATCCACCGGCCACGGATCTCCATAGGCCGGAGTCCCACCTCGAGAAGCAATTATAGCACTGCGCTATACAGATATTCACTTTCAAGAAAATATTCTACATTATCCGAGTTGGGATTTACATGATTAGGCGTTGTGCGGGGGGATGCATAAGTCCGAATGCCCGGGCATATTGAGATACTACGTCACTCGCAGGTAAATTGTTACTAACCCCAGGTAGATTAGGAGGCTCAAAATATCATTTGATGTTGTTACGAAAGGCCCGGTGGCAAGGGCTGGATCAACGTTCCATTTTTTTAGGGCCATAGGAACAGCGGAACCGATAACGCCTGCGTTTACAATGATCAATACCAGGGCCAGCCCCACAACAGACCCTAAACCATAGTCCGAAACCCAGGTCCCGACAATCAGGGCAAGAATAATCCCACAGACAAGGGCATTCACAAGGGCAACCCTCATTTCCATCCAGAGCCGCTTTCCGATATGCATCAGGCCGATATCACCTGTTGCCAATCCTCTGACAACAATGGTTGCTGCCTGGGTACCTGTGCTTCCACCCATTGCCATGATTACAGGGAAAAAGAATGACAGGGCGAGGACTTTTTCCAGGGAGGACTCAAACTGGTTGATCACAGCCGCAGCAATTATCCCGCCAAAAAGCCCCGCAATCAGCCAGGGCAGCCTGGCTCTCGATATTTTCAGTGCTGACTCTTCTGTAATTTCCTGGTCAATAACGCCCGCCATCAAAGAAATATCCTCATCAGCTTCTTCATCGATTACATCAATGATATCGTCATGGGTAATTCGACCCACCAGCCGATGATCATCACCGACCACTGGGATGGCCACCAGGTCATATTTTTTGACAAGATGGGCGACTTCTTCCTGATCCGTATCCACATGTACTGAAATCACCTCGGGATTCATTATATCGCTAATTTTTCGGTCTGTTAGCTCAAGCACCAAATTCTTCAGAGAGATAACACCGACCAACTTTCCTAAGTCGTCTACAACCCAGATATAATAAAGATTCTCAACCTCTTCCCTTTTTTCCCGAATGATATCAATTGCATCCTTGACACTGGCATCGGCTTTTACCGCCACAAACTCCAGGGCCATGATGCCGCCCGCTGTATCTTCCGGGTAAGGCATCAGTTTTCCAAGCTCTCCAGAGACTTCATCCCCGACTCTCTCAATGATCTCCCTTGCCCGATCGTCCGGCAGATCACCAACAAGGTCGGCTGCGTCATCAGAGTCAAGCCCCTGAACGATTTCAGTGATGGCCTGATTGTCGAGACCTTTCAGAATTCGCTCTTGGACTGGAGTTTCAATCTCTACCAGAACTTCTCCGGCCCCGTCAGGCTCCAGCAAATTGAAAACAAAGAGGCGTTCTTCACGATCCAGATGCTCTATTAAATCCGCTAAATCCGCGGCTCTCATGTCGTCAATGAGTTTTTTCAAACCCTGGCGGTTTCCCTGCCCGGCGAGATGCTTGACCTCTTCGATCAGTTTTCCGTCAATGACTATGGTTTTGAAAGCCGCCAAAGTTGATCTCCTTCAAAATACTCACACTTTAGGTCTGCCAGAATGCCCCGAAACGTCTCGGAATTTCTAATACACCTATTTAAGGGCCTTAATACTTTTCATAACAAATTCGCCCACATCAGATCGGCCTTTTATTGCTTTACGAATCGCCTCTAAAGGAATTTCGGCCCTGGCAGCATCCTTGTGCCCGCCCGCAGATCCCAACTGGCCAAAAAGTTTCTGAGCCATTTTACCGGCATCAAGCCTGAATCCGGCATTTCTAAGAATTATAATTAGTTTCTGATCCCAACTGCCTGACACAACACACCATGTGGCCTCAGCCATCTTCAAAAAGAAATCAGCGATAATCACCAGAATATCAGGATTATCGACCTCTCCCATATGAATAAACGCAATGTCCCTTAGGAATGTCAGGCGCTTCATTGCGACCCGGTAGCTCGCCAGTGTATCCTGGGTAATCTCTGAAGACTCGATCTTTTTAATGAGATTCATATTGGTTAACTTGTAGAGATATCTGAAGGCATTAATATCGTTGGGAAGAGATGCCCTTACAAAATTGTCAGTATCAGTCTTAATTCCGTAGAAAAGTGCCGTTGCCAGCTTGGGAGATGGTCTTATTTTAGCTGCCCTGAGATATTCGGTCATGATGGTTGAAGTCGCACCGTAGTTTTCTTTGATATCGACGAAATGACCCTTCGATGATGGACCCAGAGGGTGATGGTCGATGATGATATCAAATTGCTTATTCAGGAAATCCTCGTGATGGTGGGGCTGGGAGTCGACGATCGCCCATTTGGTAAATTTAGTAGGTCTCATGTATTTGATGAGCCTTTGATCAATCCTGAGGAGTTTGACGAAAGCCAGGTTATCACCCCGTTGAATGGGATTGATGTGGTAAATCTCTGCATGTCTTATCTTCCGCCAGAAAAATCTTTTTAAGGCCAGGGCGCTTGCCATGGCATCCGGGTCGGCATTGATAAGAATGGCCAGGGTATCCTCGGGTACTACCACTTCTAAGAGTCGTTTACATTTTTCCGCAACGGCAGTGGATTTGGGAAATGGATGCTCCATTACAGTATCCATGGAATGACTGTCCTCAGAATTACGCATGCCCTTCACCTTTTATGGGATTATATATTATGAAAACGCTAAATTATAGCAAGGGGTTCCAAAGTTCAATGGGAAATAGCCCCTTTGTCCTGTTACCAAGGCCAAATCCTTTCAAGATATTCAAAGCTGGGCCATAAGTGCTCTTCCCTGTGTGGTTCAAGTGTAATTATTGGAGGCTTTTTTCTCATGGTTACGAGTTTTTTGAAAAACATATGAAAATCTATCAATCCCCGGCCCAATGCCTGATGTTCATCCAGTTTTCCGGAATTATCATGGAGGTGAAGTTGGGCGATGTATTGTCCGAGGGATTCGATCCATTTTGCAAGAGGGGCACGGCTAAATACGGCCTGATGACCGATATCCAGGCAAAAGCCCACCCTCTGGTCCCGCAGGTTTTCAAAAAGGAACCGAATATCGTCGGGCCTGTGTTCATACACATTTTCTAACACTAATAACGCACCCTCATCCCTTACACGTTTCGCCAGCCAGGACCACATTTCCAAGCTCTTTTCAACCCAGACAGCTCTAATATATCCGTATCTTTTTTCATCATATCCTGCATGGCATACGAGCGTTTTTGGCCTGAAAAGGGGGATCAGTCGGAGTATTTGTTCAAACCTGCTTTGCGTTATCGCCCACACTTTTGGGTCTGGAGATCCTGGGGACAGATCCACAAAAGGCGCGTGAAGAGTTATTGTAAGGCCACATTCATGAAGTTGGTCAGCAATACCGCTATAATCTGAAAGGGAGTATTGGTCAAGGGCGGCGGCATCAAATCCAATTTCCGGATTGAGTCCGTACTTGATGAAACGTTTAAGATATGATTCATGGAGCATCGTAAACGGGATGTTGACCTGAACCTCTTTGATGAGCCGTGACATAATCAAAAACTCCTAACATAAACCAAGTTGAATTGACAATGCCTGTCCATTTATATATATGTGCAACCCAGGGGCTCGTAACAGGCAACGAATAACAATAAAGAATTCACGCCCAAATGACGTGATTTTCAAAGATGAATTAATGCGCAATCCCTAAATTCCTGAATTCCTGAATCCATGTAAATGGATAGGCTCAAAGCGGCTGATTTTTCGGCATTATGGTATTTGCTCGTGGCTTTTGCTTTAATATGGCTTTATTCCGTGCTGGACGCTTACTTGACAGGCAGAAAACTGGATCAACCTGGGGAAGGGGACCGTGGATGAGGGCCTATCTGATCGACGAGATAACCCCCTCCGATATGGAAAAGATAAATGGGTTTCTTGAAAGGCATGCAATCAAATCTCATCTGGATCAGGTCTTTTGGGTCCAGATCCCTGACGGCATCCTGAGCGACACCCAGATCAAACATGCCGCTTGCCAGCCTCATGTTTTCTCGGTGGAATTGGGACCGGATTGGGTTAAGCTGGAATTCTTTATCCGCAGCCTAAAAACCATGGGGTGCACCTGCCCTGGCTATTGTACCACGAAGCAAATGGACTACGTCATCAGTTTCTCCCATAGCATGATCGAACAGCTTGGCATCAAGACTTGAGACCTTTCTTATTCCTTAAAAAGGACTTTTCTGATCTCCTCTTTTATGGCCATGGACGCGTTCTTGTCCCCTAAAGTACCTACCCTGATCACAACCTCTGTCTCTTGCGCTGATTTATACTTTAATGAAACGGCAACCCGCTGATTGTCACCACGTTTGGCTTTAATCTTCCCTGAAGCTACGTCATGGGAAGAGCTCTCTACCTTGATATTCATCTGATTAAGGGCTTTGGGGGTTGCGTCCCAGGTTTCCATGAAAGGCGATTGAAAAATGACTGTGAGTGCTCCCTCGTAATACTTGTATCCAACAACACCGGCAGCTGCGCCTGCGCCAAAGAAAACAATAGGAACAGCACAGCCCATCAGCAGAAAGCATAATAAGATTTGCACAAAGAGTTTGACTTTAACCATCTTTAACCCCCTCATTATTCCCTGGCTAACCCCAGAGTAAAATTTGGCACTATCTAATACCGTCTGAAAACTAATGTCAATAGCCAAGTAAACCTAAACAATCCACGCCAGAGGACGTGGATTTCTGATTCTAATAAAAAGCTCCCTGAGGTAAACCCCAGGGAGCTTTTATTTTCACCATTAGGCCAGTTTAAGGGGTACCCTTTTCTTTTATGGACCAATTTCGAATTGAATGACTTTTAAGAACTCATCCTCGGGGCCCAGCACATCAATATGCCAGTCGCCAGTCTCGTGTGTCTGGATGATCTTGGAGCTGTAAGTTCGCCAGCTTGCAGAACGGATGTCCAGCGCTATCCGCGCTCGTTCTGTGTGACCATAATACCAGACATGGGTAGCTTTACTGGCACCCTTTGCGCCTGTAATTTTTGTGATGCAATAAAGCTTTCCAACATTGGCGGGGAAATTTGTGTCGGCACCCGTACACTCTAAATCAACCACATCCAGACATACGGCACCCTCGGTCACCTCCAGGCGTTCTGATTCTTGAGACATAGCGTTTCCTGGAAAAAAGGCGCAGATTGTAACCGATATGAATATACTAAGGGCGAAAAAACTTAATTTTTTCATGATACTTTCTCCTTAAAATTAATTTAGTTCAATACATATTTTAAATGCATTATAATACAAACTTTTACTTTTAGCAATAAAGTAGCGGTAATTTTCCTTGTATGCAGGCTGATAACACAGTAATATTAATGGTGAATGCTATTTGTCATCCTGGAAGGAGGCTATAATCATCAGGTTTTGGGTTATAACGCCCTGCCATTAATCCAAGGATTGTCCGGGGATTGAAAATGTTATTGAAACGGATCACCTTTATTGTAAATCCAAATTCGGCCAATGGAGCCACTGGCAGGCAGTGGCCAAAAATATGCCTAAAGGCAAAGGATCGATTGGGTTCGTTCGAGGTCCTGATAACCACCGGTCCCGGTGATGCAATCAGGCTTACCCGGCAGGCCGTTCTGTCAGGCGTTGACATAGTGGTCTGCGTTGGTGGGGATGGCACCCTCAACGAGGTAGTTAACGGTCTAATGAACGAAAAGGGTTCGCTTGAATCGGAAGTTCTCCTGGGTTATATCCCCCGGGGCACAGGATGTGATTTGGCCAAATCTTTACCTGTTCCCTTAAATCTGGAAAGGGCCCTGGATAATATCCTCACTTGCAGGAATCGCCAGATAGATCTGGGAAAACTTACGTGCCGGGATCATAGGGGCCTGGAATCATACCGCTATTTCCACAATGTTTTGAGCTTAGGCCTGGGTGGTGATGTGGACGCCCGCGTCAACAGAACAAGCAAGGTATTTGGTGGTTTTGTATCGTTTATGTGGGCAACCCTTATCTCCATTTTACGCTTTGATAAAAAGCGCGTTCACCTCCGTGTAGACGATCATTTCGATGAGGAAGTCACTATCTGGAATGTGGCTGTTGCCAATGGGCAGTATCACGGGGGCGGAATGTGGGTAGCCCCTGGTGCTGCAATAAACGATGGTCTTTTTCAAGTGACAATAATTGGGGACCTGAGCATGCCTGCGGTGTTCTGGAATCTGCCCAGGCTATACAATGGGACAATATATGAGCATCAAAAAATAATAAAGTTGATAGGGCGGCGGGTTGTGGCATCTTCAGCTCAAGTGGTGCTTCTGGATATGGACGGAGAACAGCCAGGCCGACTGCCTGTTGTTATTGAAATGGTTCCTTCTGCTCTCAGCATTATTTGTGAATGAAGAAAAGGGGGATAAGGATTATGCCTATTCCGGGTTGACCCTGAATCTCCTTTTCATACTTGTTTATATCACATCCCTGATTTACTTCATTTACACCCCATCCAATTGAAGGGGGAGCGCCCCCCTGCCCCATCGGAAACTTCGCATTAAATATTAAATTATTAAACCTGTAAGGCTCGGCAAAACCACAGAATCCTACCGATTATAGCATCATGTAGTTGTACCTCGTTATCTGGCCACAACATATTGCGCTCAAATCATAAAAAAATTAATTGTGCAAGTATCTATTTTTTTTGCTTTTTTTCTTGACAAATTGCAGAGGGTTACGTATAAGTGTCAGAAAGTGTCACAAAGTGTCAGAAAGTGTCAAAAAATCTATCATGTTTAGAGGTCGCTCAAGACATACTTTGGATGCCAAAGGCCGTTTGGCAATCCCCGCCAGGTTCAAGGAGGAATTGGACCAGGGAGACAATGATTGTCTGGTTGTCACCAACCATGACGTGTGCCTGTGGGCCTTTGCCAGAGCAGATTGGAGGGTAATCGAGGAGAAGGCCTCGAATCTTCCCCAATTCAGTCGCTCTGCCCATACCTATCTTAGATATTTTATATCAGGTGCCGTGGAATGTCCAATTAAACAGGGAAGAATAACAATCCCTCCGGATTTAAGAGAAATTGCAGGGCTGAAAAAAGAGGTGGTGCTTGTTGGAGAATTGAAAAGATTTGAGATCTGGGAAAAGGACAGGTGGGAAGAGGAATTTCGGCGGGTTAGAGAGAGCTTCCCGGCGATCAGCGAGTCCCTTTCAGAATTAGGTATTTAAGGGGCCAGACTTGGAATACCCCCATCAACCGGTCCTTGTTCATGAGGTTGTCAAGTACCTTGTTTCTATTCCTGAGGGCACTTATGTGGACGGAACCGTTGGTACCGGGGGACACAGCCAGGCCGTCGGAAAGCGCCTGTCGGGAAAAGGCCGTTTAATCTGCCTGGACATGGACCCGGATGCAGTTAGTACATCAAAGAAAAGAATGGCCTTTCTCGGTGACAACGTGCGCATTATGAAAGCAAACTATGCAGACATGGATAAGGTCCTCGCAGACCTGGAATGCAAGGCAATCGATGGTGTCTTATTAGACCTTGGGATGTCCTCTTACCAGCTTGAAAAATCAGGCAGGGGTTTCAGTTTTAGCAGGAATGAGCCTCTTGATATGAGGATGGACCCTGAAAATGAACTAACGGCACTTCACCTGGTGAATAACTTGGAACCAAGGGATCTGGAACGTATATTTAAGGATTATGGTGAAGAAAGGCGGGCTAAACCAATTGCAAGAGCCATAGTCAGGGCACGCCTGAAAAGCCCCATTGAAACCTCATCTCGCCTGGCGGCTGTGGTTAAATCGGTGTTTTCACCGTCTCCTGGTTCCTGGGCCAGGCATCCTGCTACCCGGACATTCCAGGCCCTAAGGATAGCAGTCAACCGAGAATTACAAAACCTTGAAACATTCTTAAATAAGATCCCACTGCTAATGGCGAAGGGAGGTAGGCTGGTTGTTTTATCCTACCATTCTCTTGAAGACAGGCTTGTCAAACAGACAATGGTTAATTGGGAGAAACCATGTACATGTCCGCCGGAATTTCCCCGTTGCGTTTGCGGAAAGGTGCCGCTTTTCAGGCGCCTTTTTAAAAAAGGGCTCAAACCGAGCGGAACCGAGATCAAGAACAACCCAAGGGCACGCAGCGCTATATTGAGAGTCGCAGAAAGGATTTAGCCATGACAAGACCGGAGAGGGTTTCGAATATGGTGCAATCAAGAAACGCCAAGACAGGAGTTCGCATCAAGAATTACCGGATTAAGAAACGAAGGTTGAATATGAAAAGCAAACAAGCCTTGCTGATCATATTTATGCTGTTTCTGTTTATGGGAAGCAGTATCGGTTATGTCTGGTCAAACTTTGAAAGGACCCAGATAGGGTACGATCTAAGTCAGTTAAAAAAGGAGGAGATGAGGCTCAGAGAAACAAACCGGAAGCTCCGCCTGGAATTAGCGATTTTGAAATCACCTCAGAACCTGGAGACTCTGGCAATCAAAAAACTGGGCTTGAAGCAGCCCTCTCCCGAACAAATTATTGTCTTGCCATGAAGGTAAAAGAAAAAAAGTGGATCAGATTCCGCATTTATGTGGTTGCCGCTTTTTTTCTAATGGGATTGGGGACAATTACGGCCAGGGCCTATCAGCTCCAGGTGCTGGAAAAAGATCGGTTGGGAGACATTGCGCGTGCAGGCTACATCGGGACCACGAAACTCCCCCCGACACGCGGTACTATTTACGATCGGAAGGGGCACGAACTGGCCCTGAGCATTGAAGTTGGTTCCATCTATAGTCATCCGAATCGAATCAAAGAAAAGGTCAAAACAGCCAGGAATCTTTCTGGAATTCTCAAGGAAAAACAGGGAACAATCCTGGAGCTGTTGAAAAGTCAAAACTCCTTTGCATGGATAAAGCGTAAAATAGATCCCGCTCAAGCCGCAGAGGTTAAGGCCCTGGACTTAGACGGGGTAGGCGTGATCAACGAAACCAGGCGCTATTACCCTGGCCGAGAGATTGCAGCTCACCTGATCGGATTTGTTGGCGCTGACAACCAAGGGCTTGAAGGCCTTGAGAAGAGATACGACCGGCTGTTAAGCGGGCCACAACACAGCCTTATCCATATGCGGGATGCTTTGGGTCGACCTTTTTCCATCAGCAGGCCAATCACTTCCGGCCGTGGGATGCACGATCTAATCCTCACGATCGACAAAGACATCCAGTATAAGGCTCAACAGGTCCTTGAATCAGCGGTAAAAAAAACAAAGGCTACATCCGGTCACTGTCTGGTTTTAGACCCTGAGACAGGAGAGATTTTGGCCATTGCCGTGGTTCCAGAGTTTAATCCCAATATTTTTTCCAGATATAATCCGGAACAATGGAGAAACCGAACTATCACGGATTGTTTCGAGCCCGGGTCCACCTTGAAGGCCTTTCTTTTGGCCGCGTGTTTGGATGAATACGTAGTCACGCCTAATACCAGTTTTGACTGCGAACAGGGCAAATACAAGATCGGTAGGCATGTAATCAGCGATACCCATAAATACGGCGCGCTGA
>JBDRPB010000013.1:0-7398 GCA_043809485.1 Pseudomonadota bacterium
GTCCTCCACCAGCATGCTGGACGAAACATCCACAAGGATCATGATGTCCACTCCCTTTTGACTGACCTCCTGGTAATGACTCCCCCAGCGTGGACCTGCCAGTGCAAAAACCATGAAGCCCAAAGAAATCAGCAAGAGAAGCCCCTTTACGAACCGGCGCCCCATCTGATCCTTTCCAGTCAACCGGATCAAAAGATCAGGATCGGCAATCCGATCAATGGCCTTCTTTTTTTGCCGGCCGTGGACCACAAGGACAAAGGCGGCCACAGGTAAAAGCCACAGAAAATGCAATATCCACAAATGGGCAAACGTCATGGAATCACCCTTAAGATAGTGGTCCTCAGAAAAATTTCCAGCCCTAACAAAATAAGTGCCGGGATAAGAAAGTAGTAATAGAGCTCCCGGAAATGGAAAAACTCTTTGACCTTGATCTCGGTCTTTTCCTGCTGATCTATGATATTGTATATCTCTGACAGCCGATCGCTATCGGCCGCCCTGAAATACTTTCCCTGCCCGATATTTGCCACACTCATTAGCGTCTTTTCATCCCGATCTACCCTCTGATGAACGATGCTGGTGCCAAACAATGTCTTGACCTTGAAAGGGGCTGGCCCCTTCCCTCCGACACCAATGGCATAGATCTTTACACCCAACGCCCGTACCGCATCAGCAGCCTGCTCGGGGGTTATGTTGCCTGCATTATTTCTTCCGTCCGTAAGGAGAATCAGGGTTCGGGACTTGGCCTTAAGGTCTTTTAGCCTTTTGCCTCCGATGGCAATTGCTGAGCCAATTGCGGTTCGGTCACCGGCCATGCCGATCTCCATTTTTCCCACCAAACCCAGAAGAAGCCCCTTATCCATGGTCAGAGGAGACTGGGTGAACGCCTCTGCTCCAAAAACCACAAGACCGATCCTGTCCATTTCCCTTTTCTCAATAAAATCACTGACTACTTTCTTAACAGCCGTAAGCCGGGAAACCGGTTCCCCATCCAACTGAAAATCCAGGGCCTGCATGGAGCCTGAGGTGTCAAGGCAGAGCACGATATCTACTCCTGGAGACCGTATGTCCCTGGAGACATTATAGAACTGGGGCCGGGAGGCAGCCAGTATCAAGAGGACGAGGCAAACTGCCCTGAGCACCATAGGCACCCTGCCCAAAAAATGATTGCCCTTCCCCGCCAACTGGGCCAATCCAGAAGCAGTGGAATATGTGATGCTTGAGGGTTTTCTCCACAGGGAAACTGCGACCCATCCCGCCACCACAACAAGCATGAATAGAAGCACCGGGTAGGCAAACCTGAACATCATGTGGGAGTCCTCTGCTGCCCGACTGATGAATTGCCTGCCTCCGGACCCGGGCTGGTCTCATGAATATAGGCAAGCGCGGTATTTACCTCTTCCTCTTTTCTGGCCGGTGTGGGGATTGTGTCTGCAAATTTAACCAGATCAGCCTGCCGCAGTAAGGGCAAAAGTTTTCGATCCTGTTCGTTATCTATACACGAAGTGATCTCTTCTGTGGTGAATTCAGCGGCCGGAAAGCCTCTTATGGCCTCCAGGTATCGTCTCACTATTTCAGAAAAACGGAAATAGAATGCCTTGGCTTGCCCCTTCTCAAAAAGTCCTTGGGCCTCCAGGTGTTCAATCTCCTTTTTTGCCCATACATGCGCCGGATCCTGAGCCATGGCTGAGAGTTCCTTGCGGCGTCTCTTGTGGTACCACCAGAGAAGACCAAACACCATAAGTAAAAGTCCAGCTATACCGGCGACCCATAGTACGTATTTCCACCATAGAGGGGTTATGGGAATAATCCCCTGGATGGGCCTGAGTTCAGCTTCTTCGGGTTTCCCTCCCAGGTTAGACAATACAGTAAGTGATACCGGGTCAGTTGTCAGCACCTGGGTCTTTCCATCTTTGTCCAGATAACTCATGGAGATTGGCCCTGTCTTCCATGAACCCAGTTGGTCCACCAACAGGATGAGCCTGATCTCATCCGGCCCTATTTCACGGTCCATGTGGGTAAGGTCCTCAAGACCCTTTATTTCCGGAATATCAGAAAACCCTGCTCCCTCAGGAAGACGATAGCTAAGGGTGAGGATCACCTTGCTGCCCACTCTGGCCGAATCTCGATCCAGGGAAGCGGTAAGGCCCGGCCTGGAACCCTCCATAGCGCCCTGGGAACCTAAAAGAGGAGTCCAGGCAAGAAGGGCAAGAATAAGAGAAAACAGAAGACAGAAGACAGAAGGCGAAATTACTTTTAAATGCGAAAGGGATACGCATTTTTTTAATTCCGAAATCCGAAATCCGAAATCCGAAATCGTCATACCCGCTTTCTCCTCTGATCAAAAAGGCGCGTCAACGGCTCAACTATCGGCCCATCTGTGGACAAATCCACCAGGTCAACCCCTGCCCTTCTGAGGAGTTCAGAGAGGTGGGAAGCCTGCTCTTTGCGCGTATTTCGCCACTGCTCCTTTAACCGCTTACTTCGAGTATTAATCAACGCCACATGCCCGGTCTCAGGATCTCGAATGGTGACCAGACCCACATCGGGAATGGCGTCTTCCGCGGGGTCAGATACCCTGATAATTGTGAGGTCATGCTTCCTGGCTGTCAGCCTCAATGACCTCTCAAAACCTGTATCCATGCAGTCTGATATGAGAAAAACAATGGCATGGCGTTTTACAACTCGGTTTAAATAGGTAAGGACCCCGTCTATGTTGGTGGTTAACTCCCTGGGTTCATAGGTGAATATCTCTTTTATTAAACGCCACACATGAGATGCCCCTTTTTTCGGGGGGATATATTTTTCCACCTGGGAGCTGAACAGGATGGCACCCACCTTGTCATTGGTCCTGATGGCCAGAAATGCCAGCATTCCTGCAACCTCGGCCAGGAGTTCTCTCTTGAATTTCTTTTTAGTGCCGAATAAATGGGAGCCGGAAAGGTCCAGTACAAGGATAACGGTAAGTTCTCTTTCCTCGTGAAAGACCTTTACAAAGGGATGACCAAAGCGGGCAGAGACGTTCCAGTCAATGGTACGTATGTCGTCACCAGGCTGATATTCGCGGACTTCGGCAAATTCAATACCACGGCCTTTGAAGGCACTTTCATATTGGCCTGCAAAAAGGTTATTGGCCAGGCGGTGGGTCTTGAAATGAAACCGTTGTATCTTTTTGAGTAGTTCCTCCGGGAGCATCTCAAGGGACCTCGATCCGTTCCAGCAAGAACTCAATCAGGTCATCGGTGCATTTTCCTTCTGCCTCAGCCTCATAGCTCAAGATTATCCTGTGCCGAAGCACGTCCGGGGCCATGGATTTGACATCCTGTGGAGTCACATAGCCGCGACCATTCAGGAACGCGTGGGCACGTGACGCCTGGTCAAGCCATATGGAGGCCCTGGGCGATGCCCCGTAACTGATCATGGGACCTATATTAAGACCAAACTTCTGGGGGTTTCGTGTGGCCCTGGAGATACGCACAATATAGTCCACAATTTTTTCTTCCATATGGATGGATCGAATCACCTTCTTAACCAACTCAATCTGGGAAATATCCACAACACCCTTCACATTTTCAGTGACCCCATTATTGAACCGATCCATGATCTCCTTTTCTTCCATAGCCGATGGATAATCCACCTTGATCTTTAACATAAATCGATCAATCTGGGCCTCGGGAAGCGGATATGTCCCCTCCTGTTCAATAGGATTCTGCGTGGCGAGGACAAGGAAGGGACTATCAAGCTGAAAGGTCGTCCCTCCAATGGTCACCTGCCTCTCCTGCATTGCCTCCAAAAGAGCGCTCTGTACTTTGGCCGGCGCCCGGTTAATTTCATCTGCAAGAATTATATTGTGGAAGATAGGGCCTTTTTTTATTTCAAAGGAACCATTGTCAGGTCGGTAGACCTGGGTACCCAGGATATCTGCGGGGAGTAAATCGGGTGTAAACTGTATTCTCTGAAACGTTGTCCGGATTGTCGCTGCCAGGGTTTTTACAGCCGTTGTTTTGGCCAGGCCCGGAAGTCCTTCCAAAAGCAGGTGGCCATCGCACAAAAGCCCTATCATCATCCTTTCAATGAGATTCCTCTGGCCGACTACAACCTTTCCCATTTCTGCTATAATCTGCCGGAGAACCAAGCTCTGTTTTTCGACGTTTTGGGTAATCTCCTGAATATCCATTGACAATCTTCCTTCCTATACTAATATTGATTTATTTTTCCAATCTGAGAGAAACCATAAAAGAGCTTGCAAAACTGGATTAATTAATCCGCTCTCCTCCCCCCAATGAAATCTTCGGTCATTCTATGCGCTTCTGCATCTGTAAACTGCCTGGGAGGATGTTTCATGAAGCAGGCCGAGGGAGAATAGAGGATCCCCCCTTTTCCGCGATCAAGAGCCAATTTACAGCACCTTATGGCATCAATGACCACACCGCCGGAATTGGGAGAATCCTCCACCGACAGGCGCAGTTCGAGATCCATAGGAATATCGCCAAAAAGTTTACCTTCCATGCGGATAAAACAGACTTTGTTATCTTTCTGCCATGCTACCCAGTCACTTGGGCCGATATGAATGTTCTCATCACTCAACCGGTTCTCTCCAAGCTGGGACTGAACTGATTCCGTTTTGGATGTCTTCTTAGATATCAACCTGTTACGATCAAGCATGTTCAGAAAATCCGTATTACCTCCTGTGTTCAACTGGTAAGTTCTCTCTAATTTCACGCCCCTTTCTCGAAAGAGGTTGGTCAGTACCCTGTGTACAATGGTGGCGCCTAATTGGGCCTTGATATCATCACCAATGATGGGAACTTTTTTATCTTCAAAACGTTTTCCCCGGTCTGGATCACTGGCAATAAAAACAGGAATACAATTGATGAAACCCACACCAGCCTTGAGGGCGCACTCTGCATAAAACCTGGCGGCCTTCTCGGACCCTACAGGAACGTAATTAATAAACATGTCTGCACCGGATTCTTTCAGGATATTTACAACGTCTTCTTCACCCGGCTCCTCCTTATCAGATAAAAGAAAGGTGTATTTTTTATCATATTCTTTCATATGTTCAGCGAACCCATCTAAAACACGCCCCATTTTTACAGTGATCCCTTTTTTCGGGATATCCGGACAAATCGACTTGGTACAGTTTGGTAGCTCAAAGATGGCTTCTGATATGTCTTTTCCCACCTTCCTTTTATCGACATCCAAAGCCGCCACTACTTCAATATCGCCGGGCTTGTAACCTCCAATATCCCAGTGCATCAAACCAACCGCTTCATTTTCCTGCCTGTGTCTGTAATATTCGATTCCCTGGATCAATGCACTTGCACAGTTACCAATTCCAGCAATAGCAATTTTAATCCTATCCACTTGCCCTCTCCCTTCAATTCAGCCAGATAGTGAATGAAAAAGTGCTGAGACCCTCGTCGCGTTGCTGCCAATGCCTTTTACCTGTTTCGCGTCAGGTTTTCAAGTAGCTGGGCCAAGTCTACAAAAAAATACACTGTTTTCTAAAATAACCACATTTCGAGATGTTTGTCCACAAGAAGGGACCTATAGATCACAGTAACGTCAAAGTAGCCCCTAACTTGATCAAACCTGGAGGATTTGCTCTGCAATAACGGGATTAGGTTGGCAGAGGGCAAACTTTGCTTTTCGAAAGCCGTTTTCCCGGCTTCTTGACTGTAAGCAAATGGTTCAGGTTGTAAAGACGGCAGGTATTTATCGACAGGTAAAAATTGACTCAAGTGTTTATCATGTGGTTTCCGCCGGGGCCTTTCTTTCATGGCCGCCGTGAACGGATAAAAGCCCGGCTTTTGTCAAAGAGTTGACTCCTTTATTGTTTCACACGGATCATGATGTGATGCAGGCCATCGGATACGTCAAGGCAGGCTTGTCTTGGCATGGGATCTATTTCTCATCTACGCTTTCCTTTGTCAACTTAATTTTTTACCAGCGTTATATATTAAAACAACAAAGGGTTACACCCCTGAGGGTACAGGAAGTAAAAAAAAGCTTCAACCACTTTCTCAAATTCCGTCCAATGTCAAAGACAGAGCCTATACTTTATTCCGGTGGTCGAATCCTTAGCCGTCCTGGCTCTGCAGTCACAATGGCTCCGGATTGAAGCTCGTTCCCATACATGTCAATTACACGTAGGCAAACCGCCCCTTGCTTTCTGGCTGCGAGATTAACAAGGCGAATGATCCCTGAATGAGGTGTTCCATGTACGATAGCTATTTCACCGAAATCCTAAAAATCTTTCCTCGCACCACCCCAAACGCAGGTATCCAAAAGAAGTTTCATGCATAAGGCTCCAACTGGAGTGGTTCGATCCGCTCATGACCGACTACCTTATGGGCATAAACCAGACAAGCCTGCACATCTTCCGGTTCTAACCAGGGGTATCCTTCAAGAATAGTCTCGCTGCTATCTCCTGCAGCTAACATCCCGAGTATATGCTCCACAGCAAGACGACGCCCTCTTATTATTGGTTTCCCCCCAAATATCTTCGGATTTATTGCAATCCTTTCCAGGAGTTTCTTCTCTTCCATAAGTATCACCTCTTATTTCCCTTAAAATTTCTTCCTTATCCACATTACACTTTTATATCACTTTTTTATCAATCCGGAAAATTTTTAACCCTGCCCCCAAAATTACACTTATTAATTTCCGTATATTGTCATTTCCATAATCGATATATCAACCGATTAACACACTTAGTCAACATAGTAAACAATGTCCCCGATTATCCTTTTATTGTTTTTTTGAGGTGATTTTACTCTTTTGTCAACCAACCGGCAGATGCCTTGCTTTCATATCCCGCCACAGGTTTCGGCGGCGATCGTGTTTTTTACGCCAGTGAGTTATCAAAACGCTGTATTCATCTCTGTTGAGTTCAAATAATGCCTGAGCCCACCGGGCATATTCCTCATAATTCGATTTATGAGCACTGGCAGGATCGGGGACAATACGCCGTAACTGCTCTTGCCAGATTTCCAGGGCAGTTTTAAGGTATGGACCGGCTTTCATTTCCCGCAAACCCTTACGCCGAGAGGCGGTTAGATCTCCCCTGGAATCACCTTCAATAAGAACGGTCTCCCAAAAAAAAGGATGTTTTACTTTGATCTTTTCACCCTGGGGAAGGTCCCTGGTCAGTAAGGCCAGCCAGCGCCACTGTTTTTCCAACGCTTTTGTATTGTCTTTTAGATCAGAGAGCCACTCAGTGAGCTTGTTTAAAAACCATCTCTTATCTTGCTTGATATCCAATATGGCGTCAATCAACCAGTGAATCCAAGTGTCAGTAACTTTACGTGAGTCCATAAAATAGGGGTAGCTTCGAGCCGCCATTTCATTTTTCCACTGGACAAAAAGCGGAGCAAGCGTCCCTTGAGTATCCGGTTT
>JBDRPB010000014.1:0-37731 GCA_043809485.1 Pseudomonadota bacterium
AGCCTCCTTGTCGAGCAGATCGGCCTTATGAAACTCCAGTGTCTTCCCTGTAAGTTCTTGAACCCTGTTTAATGATTCCTCTTTGCTGTTGGAGAGATTATCAACAACAACAACTTCATACCCCGCTTGCAGAAGTTCCAGGCACGTATGGCTACCAATGTAGCCAGCGCCGCCAGTTACTAATATTTTCATAAGCCTTCCTCATGGAATCTTTTTAGTGTCCATATCATGTGCTATTATAAACGATTGAACAAGCAGTTTTTCAGATAAAGTCCTGCTTATTGCACAAGTGCCTCTCTGACAGCAGCTCTGGCAAGCAAGCGTGTAGAGTCCAGGGTTGGCAATGGACAATCATCGGGAACAACTATCAAAGGAATTTCCGTGCACCCAAGAACCACAGCATCACACCCCCGTTGTTTGAGTTTTTCAATAACATCATTAAAGTACATTCGCGATTTTTCTGAAAATATTGCATTTACCAGTTCTTTAAATATTATTTCATCAATCTTCTCCCGCTCTTTTTCATCCGGTATCTCACATGTTATGCCGAATTTTTCCAGCACTTCCGGGTACACGGGCCCTGTCATAAGATACTTCGTTCCCAGTATCGCTAACCTCTCAAAACCGTTCTGTTTGGCTGTCTCTGCAACCGCTTCTGCAATATGCAGCCAGGGTATCGGCGACTCCTGTTTTACCAATTGAAAAGACTGATGAATGGTATTGTCCGGGCAAATGGCAAAATCTGCTCCAACCCTCGCGAGTTTATGCGTCGAAGAGAGCATAAGTTCTGCGACCTTTTCCCAATCACCCGCACGGATATAAACCATGTAATCCGAAAGAGGGTGGGTATGCATTGTTATCTCCGGATGCCGATGTTCACCCATCTCCCGAGGGGCCTCTGCACAAATTGTACGATAACACAGGGCAGCCCCTTCTGCACTGCAACCTACGATCCCGATATGTTTTGCCAATTGTTCCTCCTTTTTGCAGAAAGCAACGGTTATGTGTTGTTCTATTCTGTTATGATTTTGAAACGCTGCTATTGCCCTGTGCGACATTTTTATGTTATGGTTATTCCCGGATTTATCCGAGTTGTCAAATTATTTCTACCCAACCCCTTCCCCCTGAAAGCGAGATAATCATGGAAATCATATATCATATTGGATCCATTCCCCTCTTTAAGGGTCTCCCAAGGCCACTGCTTGAAGATCTGGCCATGATCGTAGTGGTTCAGATGTTCGAAAAAAAACAAAACATATTTGTGGATGGGGATGATGGAAACGGCTTTTATGTGGTCATATCGGGCAGGGTGAAAATATTCAAAGCCTCATTGGAAGGCAAGGAACAGATCCTTCACATTTTCGGGCCGGGGGAACCCTTTGGAGAGGTTCCGGTTTTTGCGGGTCTTAAATTCCCGGCCAGCGCAGAGTCTATGGAGGAGAGCCGGATCTTTTTTTTCCCAAGGGATGCCTTTATTGGCCTGATCAAAAAAAGCCCTGACATTGCCATGAACATGCTGGCTGTCCTATCGAGGCGACTCATAAGGTTTACCCAGCTAATTGAAAATCTTTCTCTAAAAGAAGTGCCGGGACGTTTAGCCGCATACCTTCTATACTTGAATGAATTAAATAAGGGGTCTCAAGATCTGGAGCTTGATATTTCCAAGGGTCAATTGGCCAGCCTTTTGGGGACTATTCCTGAGACTCTCTCGCGTATTCTGGGTAGAATGCATAAAGCAGGGCTGATTGAGTCCGATGGTCCTCGAATCAAAATTGTGAATGTCCAGGGGCTGGAGGACCTGGCAGTAGCCGGAGGGCGTCTTTAGTTATTCTGCATCAGATAGGACACTGTCCTTTCAAGCCCGTCGATGGTGAGTTCAAACATGGGAAATATTTCACGGATCATACTGATGCTGCGGGTGTAAGGCCATTCCGCAGGTAACTTGGGATTTAGCCACACAGAGTGAGGAAAGGTTTCGGCAATAAACCGGAGCCGCTCATAACTGGGCTTCATAGTCCTTTCCTCGATGTGGATGGATCCGTCCGTGGCCATCAGTTCATAGGGGGCCATGCTGGCATCGCCCACGATGATAAACCGGGTTTCCGGGTCAAGTCGGATCAAATCATCCACCTTGAAAGGCTTTCTAAACCTGGGGGGGTCCTTCCAAATATTATCATAGATGGTATTGTGAAAGAAAAAGGTTTTTACTTCTTTGAACTGAGAACGGCTATAGTTAAAAAGTGTTTGCACTATCTCCACGTAAGGATCCATAGACCATCCGCCATTGTCTATGGCCAAAATAACCTTGAGGCGATCTTTAAGGCTGCGATCAAAGACAATCTCGATCTCCCCGGCATTCTTCATGGTCTGATAAATGGTTTTATCGATATTAATCTGGTCTTTGGCGCCCACAGGCACCAGGTTTCTCAACCTTTTCAGGGCCTCTCCAATTTGGGCCTGGGTAAGCGGTCCTTCTTGAGAATAATCACGATATCGTCTGTCCATGGCCACTTTCACGGCAGATTTGTTCCTTGAGACACCCCCTACCCTCATTCCGCCTGGATGGTAGCCTGAATGCCCCACAGGGGATGTCCCTCCCGTGCCGATCCATTTGCCTCCGCCGTGGTGTTCGCCTTTTTGTTCCTTTAACCGATCCAGGAAGTACTGCAGCAACTCCTCCGGACTCAATTTATTCAGAGAGTCTTCATCAATGCCCAGGGCATCTGCGAGGCCCCTGGGATCCTTCAGCCACTCCTCAAGCATGGCCTGAGCCACTTCGGACAGCTCGAATTCATCGGGTTCTTTGAGTTCAGCCCCTTCAAAATGGTGTGCGAACACCTGGTCATAGAGATCGAAGTATCTTTCGCTCTTAACCAGAATAGAGCGGGAGGCCGTGTAAAAATCATCAATGGACGTGATAAGGCCCATGCCAAGGGCCTTTTGAAGCCGCAAGAATGAAGTAGGCGAAACCGGAACGCCTACCTGTTTTAAGAGGTAGAAAAAATTGGTAAACATGGTCTTATCGCTCCGCATAGCGCATGGCGACCATTCTTTACGCCCTACGCCCTATGCCCTATGCCCTATGCCCTTCACAGTCTCATGCGTGAAATGGAATTGCGAGCAATAGTATAATCCGGGCTCTTCTTAAACAGGACGCCCAGGTAAGGGATATCTCCTTTAACTAAGTGCTTTACTTTGAAATCAGGATCTGCCTTCAATGCCCTGATCCAGTTAATCAGCTCCCTGGTTGCTGGTTTTTTCTCAATACCCCTGAAGTCTCTCATCTGATAGAATGCCCTGACTCCATGGTCCATCAAATCCTTGCCAATGTCAGGAAAATGCACCTGGACAATCTTCCTCATCATATCAGGTTCAGGAAAGGCAATATGATGGAAATTACAGCGTCCCAGAAAAGGATCCGAGAGGTCTTTTTTTGCATTGGATGTGATAATAATGACGGGCCTGCAATTGGCACCGATGGTTTTGTCGATCTCAATGATATCGAATTCCATCTGATCCAGAACATCCAGCATATCGTCCTGAAAATCCGTGTCTGCCTTGTCGATTTCGTCAATCAGCAGAATAACCCGTTCGTCAGACACAAAGGACTGGCCTATTTTGCCCATTTTGATATACTCTTCGATATTACTCACATCCCTTTTTGAATCACCAAACCGGCTGTCATTGAGCCTGGTTAAGGTATCATATTGGTACAGGGCATCCACAAGCTTCATGCTCGATTTCACGTTCAGCACGATCAACTTCATATTGAGGGCTTCTGATATTGCATGTGCGAGCATGGTTTTGCCGGTTCCTGGCTCTCCTTTTAGAAGCAGGGGCATTTCAAGGGCCATGGTGATATTCACTATTTGGGCGAGTTCCTCATCCAGGATATATTTGGAGGCTCCGGTGAATTGTTCTGTTGGGCTATATTCTGCAAGCATGTATCTACTCCTTAACTTAAACGGGATTTTGTCAAACAGGCTATGGAGCATTCGCATCGATACTCTATAAAACCTTAAAAATTAAGGTAATCATTATTTTAGCCTGGTCAACATAAAACATCAGAATTAGCCTGTAAAACGGGCCCGGAAGAATCGAACCTCATTAAAGCGAAGGAGAAATATTATGCCGTTAGCCTTTGATTCCCTCAGCCACGGATCTATAGCTTTTGGTTTTTTCAACATAGATTCGGACATGCTGCTTCTTGATCGCTATTTCTTTTTCTCCACTGACTTCTGCGAACATATTTCCAGTATCGTGGAAAGTGATGAGGAGGGATCTTTTAAGACCTCCTGGCAGGTCTACTATATTGAGGAGCCGGAAGATATCGGAGACCTCATGGGTGCCATTCATGGGATCCATTATCAAGGCTTCATGGGCGAGCTATATCGCCGATTCCCGTTCCCTGAAAGACCCGAAGATTTTAAGCAAAAGCCCCAAGGCGTCAAAACCCGTGCCATTGTGGAGGACATGATTGCAAAATATGCGGAATATATTGAGATTCCCTTTTTTACGGATAAAGAGGCACAAGAGGTTGAAATTGGTGCCTACAGGTTCAGCAGGCCTTCATTTCATGAATTGATCAAATATGTCTGGCGAGGCGGTTATCCCCGCTGGAAAGACGAGGTCAAACCCGATTATGTGCTGGCAATGAAAAGGGAAATCGAGCAGAAAAAAATTGGATTATTCGAAGGCATATTTTTTATCGATCCTCCCTCAGATTGTCACGCGTAAACAGGTAGAGGAGAGACGTCCCGCCCAGACAGGCCGCGCACAGAATCAGGGCCGCGGTAAAGGCATCAGATCCACGTGAAGCATGCGGATAGAAATGCTGCATGAAACTCCCTATTCCCTGTAGAAATACGGCCGGACCAATCATGGTGAAGAAATTTATCCCCGTCATAGCTGTCCCTGCCATTTCTATGGGCATGAGGTCCTTGATATGGGCATACATCAATGACCCTGCCGATCCGAACAGGCCGAAGCCAAAGAAAAGGACGCCTAGAGCCAGAAGACCTGTTCCCGGTGAAAGCATTGCTATGATAAGCGTGACAAAGGAAAGGACCCCCAGACCACAAAAAACGATCCATTTGCGTGTCATGAAAATCCTGTCCGAAAGTGCGCCCCAGGCAGGGCCTCCCAGAATAAGGCCAAGATTCATTAGAAAGAGGAGATTCCCTGTATTCACGGCAGAAAGGCCCATGACCTCCATAAGATAAGGCCCGGCCCAGAGAGTCTGAAACGCGGCAAATATACCGTAACGAACAAATGTTCCCAGCGAGATTATCCAGTAATCTCTCTTTCTTAAGAGAAGACCCAGGCCAGAGAATTTCCGGTACAAAGAGTGGGCAGCCTCAGAGGTGGAGGGAACCGGAAACTCTTGCTTTTGTTCAGGCCTGTCGCGCACAACCATGTAAAGAATAAGAGTAATAATAAGATTGATACCCCCGATAAAGACAAAAGTCAGCCGCCAGCCCATCTGCTGAACTAACAAAACCAGGGGGATCGTGGCTGCCATGTTCCCCACAGTCCCGATGGAAAAGACAATCCCGGAAAGGGTGGCGAAACTGAGCGGTCCAAACCACACGGTTACAAGTTTCAAGGTCCCCATAAGGTGGCAGGCCATCCCCACCCCAAGGCAGACACGCCCCACCAACCCAATAGCAAGGGAATCCGCCCAGGCAAATATCAGGGCGCCAATGGTGCCCATAAGGGAAAGGGCAGTCATCATGCGTCTCGGACCCACTCTATCCAGAAGCATGCTAATAGGTATCTGAGTCAGTGCAAAGGCATAGAAAAAGGACGCGGAGATCAAACCTAACCCTTGAGTATTTAGAGACAGATCTTCGGTGAGTTGTGGGGCAATAACCGCATTGGAGGCACGATAAAACTGGGACAGAAAAAAGCCCAATGAAGTGATAGCGAAAATGGCCCAACGACGGGACATGGCACCTCTCAGCAGGCAGGACCGTTGGCCCTCTAAAGAAATTTTAAATTCACGGAAATGTTGTACGCCGCCAATCGGGAAAAGAGCTGAGCCAGAGTGAGCATTGATCCTGTTCGATAAAATAAATCTGTGGTGAGTTGAAATATATTGGACGGGTGAGGTAAGGTCAAGGGGAAACGGGGCTGACTAATTGAGTTTATATTTGAACCGTGTTATTTCTTATGCCTAAGGCTATTATGCAACAACATTTTTGGAGTTGGACGTGGGTTCGATAAATGAGACCATCAAGAAGGTCAGGCATACCATCATTAAGTACAAAATGATCAGGGACGGTGACCGGGTTATTGTGGCCGTTTCAGGCGGGCCAGACTCTGTCTGTCTACTGGACATCCTCCAGGAACTTGAAGATGAGTTAATGATCGAATTGGTGGTAGCCCATTTTGATCACGGGCTTAGGCCAGGTGAAGATGGAGTTGAGAACAGGTTTGTCGCGTCCCTGGCCGTGGCCCTCAATCTCCCGTTTGAAATAAAAAAAGCAGATCCCGACATGGGCCAGGGAGGCGCCTCTCTTGAGGAAAGGGCAAGGCACGCCAGGTACCAGTTTCTTGAAGAGGTGAAGGAGAAGTTTTCTGCCCAAAAAATTGCGATCGGCCATAATCTAAACGATCAAGCCGAGACAGTCCTTATGAGGCTTTTGCGAGGTAGCGGACCCTCAGGACTTGCAGGGATACCGCCGTGCAGGGAGGAAAAGATCATCAGGCCTCTTATCGAAATAACCCGTGGGGAGATCGAATCCTACCTTGAGCTCAAGGGCCTCACCCATATGACTGACTCCTCAAATCTTCAAGCCTGCTATTTGAGGAACAAAATTCGCCTGGAGCTCCTCCCCCGCCTCAGGGAATACCAGCCTCGTATCGTGGAACTTCTGGGGAGGACGGCAGATATCATGAGAAACGATGAGGCCTGGCTGGCGGCCAGGGCCGAAGAGTGGGTAGAGGGGTCGACTGAGACCAGGGGCGATGGGGAAATCCGGATACCTTTATCTTCGTTCATAATACTTCCAGAGGCGTTGAAGAACCGTGTCATCCGGTATGCCTTAAAAATGTCAGGGGGGAGCCTTCGGCGTGTGAGTCTGCGGCACATAGAGGCCATTAATCAAATGGCAATGGGGAAAAAACCTCAGGCCCTGGTTAATCTTCCGAACGGCATAATTGCAAAGAAAGTGTATGACAGACTGGTCTTCACTGGAACGAAGGACACTCGATCCGAGGGCTTTTGCTATCTCTTGGACGGGCCGGGCAAGTTTGATCTGACAGCCTTAGGGCGCACAATTTTGCTTACAGAGATGGAAAAGGCGGCACTGTCTGACATGGGGGCCTCCCGGTGGTGCGCGTTCCTGAACGCAGACCACCTGATATATCCTTTGGTGATCAGAAATGTCCGACCCGGAGATAAGTTTGTTCCCTTCGGTATGAGCGGGCACAAGAAGCTCAAGGACTTCTTTATGGACCTCAAAGTGCCCTCCGAGGCCAGGGCTCAAACACCGATTTTGTTCTGCCGGGATATTCCGATTTGGGTATGCGGCTTTAGGATTGACGACCGTTTCAAAATCTTACCCGATACTAAAAAGATCTTGAAGGTTACATTTGATGCAGATTGATTTCAGGGACGGTTGGAAACTAATCTATTCGCTCCACCCATCCGTAAGTATCGGCCTTTCCTCCGTATTGTAGGGCCACGATTTCATCGTAGAGCTTTTGAGAGAGGTCTCCCATTTTACCTCCAGCCACGATATGGTCTTCTCCTTTGTAGGTCATCTGCCCCACTGGCGATATCACGGCCGCTGTACCTGTGCCAAAGGCCTCCTTCAGGGTCCCGTTCCTGGCGGCCTCCACAATTTCGTCTATGGCAAGACTCCTCTCTGACACTTTCATACCCCAGCCCTTCACCAGCTCTATGACCGAATCCCTTGTAATTCCTGGCAGGATGCTGCCGTCAAGCGGGGCAGTAATCACCTCCTCATTAATAAGAAAAAACATGTTCATAGTTCCAACTTCTTCCACATATTTATGCTCCTTGGAATCCAGCCACAATACCTGGGTAAAGCCTTTTTCCTTTGCTTTTTCAGTTGCCAGCAGGCTGCTCGCATAATTGCCCGCGGTTTTAGCATCACCGGTTCCACCATGGGCAGCCCGGACATAGAAATCCTCCACATAAATCGTGACCGGGTTCAGGCCTTCCTTGAAATAGGGCCCTACGGGTCCAATAATAATGAAGAACAAATAAGTGGCGGAGGGGCGAACTCCTAAGTGTGGTTCAGTGGCAAGCATGGTGGGTCTGATGTACAGAGACGTCCCTTCACTCCTTGGGATCCATTCTTTATCAAGGAGAATGAGTTTTTTCATGCCTTCCATGGCCAGTTCTATATCCATTTCGGGCATACAGAGTCTTACAGCGGAGCGATTGAGTCTTTTAAAATTATCCCTTGCTCTAAAGAGATAAATTCTCCCATCTCTTCCTCCGTAAGCCTTTAGCCCTTCAAATATCTCCTGCCCATAATGAATGCCCATGGCAGCAGGGTCAATTGAGATATTGCGGTATGGTTCTATGCGGGGATTGTGCCAACCGGTTCCGGATTCATAGTCCATGAGGAACATGTGGTCTGTGAAAATATCGCCAAATCCAATTTGAGACTCATCTGCGGGTCTTGGTTTCAGATCGCTATTATTGGCTTGTGTGACTTTGATTTCCATAACTCTCTCCTTCTGGCCTTTGTCTTGATGTTTTAATGACACTTTCTAATTTGTTGCAAGTCTTGTCAAGTTGATTTTCCCAACATCCCATTCCCTCAATTTCCAAGAACCCAGTATTCCAGCACTACATCCTTCTTCCTGTCTCTTTAGCGCTGCTACAGGATCAACAATTTTGATTGACAAGACAGGCCATGTTAGATTATTAATTTATATCAGAATTCAAGGCAGTTGCAAATATTAGCTAAAAAATCTTGATAATAAAAGAGCGCAAGGGCTCAAATTGTGAAGACACGCTTCTGCCTTTGCCGGGGTGAATTGAACTCTCTGCCTGGCTAAGCTCTGGCTCAAACCTACGGGACGGATAGAGTTCCGGACCACTGGAACCAGATAGATGGAAATAAATAACACCATGAACAGAAAAACCTTGTTCTTCGGTTTTGGCGCTATTGTTGTCGGACTCCTTTTTGTAACATGGGGAAATTGTCTTGCCCAGGAGCCAAAAAATATCCTGAGCATTGAAGCATATGATATGCTCAACACTGTACCAGACACTTACCTCATTGATGTGAGAACAAGGGCTGAATACCAATTTGTGGGCCATCCTATCAGTGCATATCTGTTTCCTTACGTTTTTATGACCCAAGAGTTTGGTAAAAAGGATGAGCAGTACGGGTATCGATTCAACGTGAAAAACAAAGACTTTATTTCAGAGATAGGCAAAATCTTTAAGAAGACTGATAATCTGCTCATCATCTCCCGTGACGGCACGCGAAGTGCTGCCGCTGCCAAGGATCTTCTGGATGCTGGCTTTAGAAATACAATGAACGTGGAAGATGGCTTTGAAGGATCGGAATTCCCCAGCTTCACAGACAGCAATAAGCACAAATTTTATCGGCAGCTTGCAAAAAGGAATAAAATTTATGGCTTTGACCACAGACGGCACTATGGTTGGCAGTGGTGGGGGCTTCCCTGGACCTACAAGATTGACACAAAATATATTTATCCCCCGGATCTGAAGTTGTCCAAGCAATAGATGGCTTGGCTGCGGCACTTTTCTTCCCTTATATCGTTCTCCCGCATTTCCCTTGATACCGCCAACCCAGAGTAAAACCTGGCGAAAGCACCTGAAACCAATGTAGTAATTGTTATTCTGCTGTCCTTCCTGTTGACAAAGTGACTTGGCGGTAGTAGGTTTATTGGAAATTATTTTGCGGAAAGGAGATTTAGGATGTCTGATGTATTGCAGGTGACAGATGATACCTTTGAAGAAGAAATCATGAAATCCGATATCCCGGCCATGGTTGATTTTTGGGCGGAATGGTGCGGGCCATGCAAAATGGTATCGCCCGTGGTAGAGGAATTAGCAAAAGAGTATGAAGGCAAGATAAAAATTGCAAGCATGGATGTGGACGGGAATCGTCAAACTCCAGGGAAATTCGGGATCAGGAACATCCCGACACTCATTCTCTTCAAAGGAGGAGAAGTAGCTCAGACGATCGTTGGTGCCCATCCCAAGAGTCACCTTGATGAAGAACTGAAAAAACTTCTCTAAGAGTGCTTGAGACCTTAAACCATTTTTTAAGTGTGCGCCCGGGCCCTGGCATACGGGAAAAGGCGGGGCTCTTTTTCTAGGAATGCAGCGTGTTAATATGGAAGATCTGATTATAATAGGGGCAGGGCCTGCCGGGCTTACCGCAGGTCTTTATGCTGCAAGGGCACGCCTTAAAACCCTCCTGTTAGAGAAACTTTCTCCAGGGGGCCAAGTCCTGATGACCGATTGGGTGGAAAATTACCCAGGCTTTCCTGATGGAATCTCAGGGTTTGACCTCGTGGACAAAATGAGGCGCCAGGCCGAAAAGTTCGACCTGGTGATCGAGAATCAAGAGGTTTCCCGGCTTGAACTCTCCCCGGAAAAAAAGGTTGTGGTGACCGATAAGGGGAACCTGGAGACCAGGGCATTAATCCTGACAAGCGGTGCGACCCCCCGGAAATTGGGGATTGAAGGTGAAGAACTTTTGACAGGCAAAGGTGTTTCCTACTGTGCCACCTGTGACGGTCCCTTTTACAGGGATCAAGAAGTGGCACTTATTGGAGGCGGAGACACGGCCGTAGAGGAAGCGATCTTTTTGACACGTTTTGCGGCAAAGGTTCATCTGATACACCGCAGAGATGAGCTGAGGGCCACCAAGTTGCTTCGAGAACGGGTTATGGCGCTGGATCAAGTAAACATTGTGTGGGATACCGTACCGACGCGTATTGTGGGTGATACCGAGGTGAAAGGGGTGGATCTAAAAAACGTCAAAACCGGAAAAACATCCCACCTGCCTGTCCAGGGCGTGTTTGTCTTTGTCGGCTACATACCCAACACCGAACTGGTGAAAGGCCAATTGGAGCTGGATAAGTTGGGCTTCGTGGTGACCAACAACGATATGCAAACCTCTGTACCCGGCGTTTTTGCCGCAGGGGATATCCGATCCAAGATACTGCGACAGATAGCTACGGCTGTAGGTGAAGGGGCCACAGCCGTTTTTGCCGTTGAAAGATACCTTGAGAGCCTTAAGTAATTATTTGTCACGAAAACTTTACAACCATATGGAACTTGATAGACTATATTAAAGCGTGTGTCTTACCTCGCATATTTATTGTTACAAGTCCCGGGTTTCGAGTTGCGGGTTGGGATTTGTTTTAGCGGGGATGAAAGAAGCCAACTAAATTCACTTGTAATGAATAAACCTCATGTTATAGCAGGGTGGCTCTTTGCCGGGATTTTCCTGGTTTTTTCTCTTGGCGGTTGTGCCTGGTACGACCGGTTTTTTGGGGAAGACGTAGAGAAATCCCCGGCCGAACTCATGAACGATGGCATGGAAAACATTGAGCGGGGGCGCTATTCAGCAGCAACCGAGGCCTTTCAGAATTTAAAGGACAGGTATCCTTACAGCAAGTTCGCAATCACGGCTGAGCTCAAGATGGCCGATACCCTTTACAAAAGGGATCTTTATGATGAGGCCTTTGCCGCTTATGATGAGTTCGAAAGACTACACCCAAAAAATTTAAATATTGCTTATGTGATCTACCAGAAGGGGATGTGCCACTTTTCACAGGTGAGTACCATTGATAGAGACCAATCCAACACGCACGCGGCCAAAGGGCAGTTCGAGCGCCTTGTCAGGAAATTTCCCAGAACTGAGTACGCCAACAGAGCGCGCAGGAAAATACGGCAATGTTATATTAGCCTTGCTAACTATGAATTATATGTCGGCCATTACTATTACAAAATGAAAGAATATCGGGCCGCCATGGGTAGGTATCGATACCTTCTCGAAAACTATCCGGACCTGGGCCAATATCACGAAGCGCTTGAATATCTAAGCAAATGCAAGGATAAACTGGCAGAGAAACAGGAGAATTCGTGATAGTCTAAATCAAACTACACCATTTCCAATAAGGTCATACAGGCCTTCAAAGGCGTTTTCCAATTCCTCCGGCTTGCTTCCTCCACCCTGGGCCATATCCGGCCGACCTCCTCCCTTTCCACCAACGATATTTGACAATTGCCTGATAATGTCTCCGGCCTTGAATCGATCCATCAGGTCTTTTGTGACCACACAGGTCAGCATAACTTTTCCTTCTTTTTCGGCTCCTAACAGGACAATGCCTGAGACTAACCTGTCCTTTATTCTGTCTGCTGATTCACGAAGCTCTTTCGGAGAATCGGCCTCCATTTTCCGTGCAATGACCTTGATGCCCCCGATTTCCCTGGCCTCGGAGAGAACGTCCCGGGACTTTTTGGAAAGGAGTTTCGATTTCAGGGATTGGATCTCTCTATCTTTTTCCTTATGCTCCTTTAAAAGCCGCTCAGCTCGCCCTTCCAATTGATCCGGGGCTACCTTGAGTAGCGAAGCCACAGTTCTCAGATCTCTTTCCAGCTTCTGGTCATATCCAAGGGCCGCCTCCCCGGTCAGGGCTTCGATCCGGCGCACATTGGCTGCGACCGCGCTTTCACTTATGATCCGAAAAAGCCCAATATCACCGGTACGTTTGGTGTGTATGCCGCCACACAACTCCATGCTGACACCATCCCCAATGGACACAAGCCTTACTGTTTTACCATATCGCTCTTCAAAAATGGCCATGGCCCCGGTTTTCATTGCCTCTTCTTTGGACATTTCAGTGGTATGAAGTGGCAGGTTTTCGCGGATATGCTCGTTAACAACACGTTCGACCTCAGCTAACTTTTCCGTAGACACTTGAGTGAAATGGCTAAAATCAAAGCGAAGCCTGTCGTGTGCGACCAGAGACCCGGCTTGTTTTACATGGTCACCCAGGATCTCCCTGAGGGCAGCATGGAGTAAGTGGGTGGCAGAGTGGTTCCGGATCGTGGCATTTCTTGTTATCTCATCAACCTGTGCTTTCACCTCGTCACCAACGGAAAGCCTCCCAGCTTCCAGATGCCCTTTGTGAACAACGAGATCCTGGTTGAACTTGAGGGTGTCTGTGACATGAAATCTCACTTTCCCATCTGATAGCCAGCCAATATCCCCGGCCTGCCCGCCGGCTTTGCCATAGAAAGGCGTTTGGTCCAATACTACCTCAGCCCGGCTCCCCTCATGGGCTGAGGTAGTTTCTTTTCCGTCTACCAGCAATGCAGCCACCTTGGCTTTTGAAATAAGGGTTTGATACCCTAAAAAACGACTGGTGAGGCCACGCGCCAGGAGGCCTCCATAGGCCTTTGGGATTTCTTCCTCCCCACTGCCTTTCCATGACTCCTGAGAAAGGGTCCTTTGTCTGGCCATGGCCTTTTCATAACTGGGCAGATCTACAGAGAGATTTTCATCCCGGGCCACATCCTCCACAATATCCACAGAAAGGCCATATGTATCGTAGAGTTTAAAGGCCACGTCACCGGGAATGGTGTCTCTTCCTTTGGCCTTCAGTTTATTAATCTCTTCATTTAGGACATTCATACTGTATTGGAAGGTGTCCGCAAATCGCCTTTCTTCATTACTCACTATCCCTTCAATAAGGCCCTTTGACTGGACAATTTCCCCGTAATCCCTGCCCATCATTTCGATCACTTTGCTGCAAATGATGTGGAGAAAAGCATCTTTCAGGCCAAGGACCTGCCCGAATCGAATAGCCCTTCGGATAATGCGTCTTAAGACATAGCCCCGGCCTTCATTGGAGGGCATGATCCCGTCCCCTATCAGGAACGTGGCTGCTCGGGCATGGTCAGAAATAACGCGGAAGGATACATCCTGTTTATTGTCCTCACCATACCGTTTTTCGCAGAGGTCTTCTGTCCGGGAAATAAGGCCTCTGAACAGATCGGTATCGTAATTGGAGGTCACCCCTTGAACCACTGCTGTCAAACGCTCCAGTCCCATACCCGTGTCGATGTTCGGTTTCGGGAGTGGGGAGAGCTTGCCATCGGCACTTCTATCAAATTGTGTGAATACCAGGTTCCAGATTTCCAGGTAACGATCACAGTCGCACCCTGGCGCGCAATCCGGGCGGCCGCAGCTCAAAGACTCGCCCTGGTCAATCAATATCTCAGAGCATGGACCGCATGGACCGGTATCGCCCATGGTCCAGAAGTTGTCTTTCTCGCCCAGACGGACGATTCTCTCCGGGGGAATGCCTATCTTGCCCTCCCATATTCTGTAAGCCTCGTCATCGTCCCGGTACACGGAGACATACAAGAGGTCTGCGGGCAATTTATAGCCTTCCGTCAAAAGTTCCCATGCCCATTCTATGGCCTCTTCCTTGAAGTAATCCCCGAAGGAAAAATTCCCAAGCATTTCAAAGAAGGTATGGTGCCGGGGCGTGTAGCCCACATTTTCAAGATCATTGTGTTTTCCCCCTGCACGTACGCACTTCTGGGAATCAGCCGCTCTGGTGTAGCCTCTTTTCTCCTCTCCAAGAAAGAGCCTCTTAAAAGGCGCCATCCCTGAATTAATAAAAAGCAGGGAGGGATCTTCCAGCGGGACCAGTGAAGAACTTTCTACAATCTCGTGTCCATGTGACTTGAAGTAGTCAAGAAACTTTTGTCGTATTTCTCTAAAATTCATTGTCGTATCCATATAATTTACTTGTCGACCTTTTTCTCCTTCTTGGTGTCAATCTCTTCCTTTATCTTTACAAGTCCCGACTTTTCTATGACAAGCTGTCTGATTTTGTCCCTGATATCTGTGTTTTCCGCCAAAAAGCGTTTAACATTTTGCCGGCCCTGACCAATCCTTTCTTCGCCAAAGGAGAACCAGGCCCCGTTTTTCTCCACAATCCCCAGGGAAACACCCAGGTCAAGGATATCACCCTCCTTGGAGATCCCGTGCCCATAAAGGAGATCAAACTCCGCTTCCTTGAACGGGGGCGCAATTTTATTTTTGACTACTTTTACCCTGGTCCGGTTTCCCACCACCTCGTCTCCTTCTTTGATGGCTCCGATCCGCCTGATATCCAGCCGTAGCGTAGCATAGAACTTCAAGGCATTGCCGCCAGTCGTGGTTTCCGGGTTACCGAACATGACACCAATTTTCATACGTATCTGGTTAATGAATATGACACATGTTTTTGATTTGCTGATGGCTGCCGTAAGCTTCCTTAGTGCCTGGGACATGAGCCTGGCCTGCAACCCCATATGGTGGTCACCCATATCCCCCTCAATCTCAGCCCTGGGCACAAGGGCGGCTACAGAATCAACGATCAGGACATCGATGCCGCCGCTTCTCACAAGGATCTCCACAATATCAAGTGCCTGTTCGCCGGTATCAGGCTGGGATACCAACAGGCTATCCACTTCCACCCCGAGCTTCCTGGCGTAACCCACGTCAAGGGCATGCTCGGCATCCACAAAGGCCACCATCCCGCCCTTTGCCTGGGCCTCGGCAGCAATATGAAGGGCTAAAGTGGTCTTTCCTGAGGATTCGGGCCCGAAAACCTCCAAAACCCTTCCCCTTGGGACACCACCAATACCAAGCGCTATATCCAACGCGAGGGACCCTGTAGAAATAGCAGGTATGTCGATGACCCTCTCCTCCCCCATCTTCATGATGGAACCCCTACCAAATTGTTTCTCTATCTGAGAAATGGCCTGTTCCACGGCTCTTTCTCTATCCATACTATCCATAGGTTTTGCCTCCCTAAACAAGTGCGCTAAAGCGCCTAAAATGACTAAAGTTAACTAAAGTTAATGAGTCGCTTCGCTCCATCCGTTTAAAATCCACAAATTCTTCAATCCCTAAATTTTTCCAATCAGCGGCCATGCCTTCAACTCAGAGTATACAGCGCCGCCTGGCTTCAAGTCACTTTTAAATAAAGCCAGTTCTTTAAGGGTACACACCGGACTGGTCAGATCCTGATACTTTAACAGAAGGTCATCAAGATGGGTCCCGGGCTTCGCACCCTTCCGAAATCTTCCGATGGTCAGGTGGGGTCTAAATGGCCGCTTCTCCTGTTTGATCCCAAAGGGCTTCAGGTGCTTTTGCAATGTATCTCTGAAACAGGACATCCGGTCAAGATCCCCCTCCATGCCGGTCCACAAAACCCTCGGATTCCGTCTGCTGGAAAATACTCCGGCACCCTTGAGTGAAATAGCAAAAGGGCCATATAGCTGGCAAACCTTTTCTGCTGCCTCACCAATCGGCTCAACATGCCCCACAGGCACATTACCCATAAAAACCATAGTAAGGTGAATGTTACCCGCCTTGACCCATCGCACATCCAGGGAAGTTTTTCTCATCTCCTGTGAAATATGAGAAAGGGTTTTTTTGATCTCAGGAGGCAGCTCAAATGCCAGGAAGGAACGGATTTCCATTTAGATACCTTCTCACCCAGTCCAGGGCCATCATTGAGGAATTCAATTTGACCTGCCCCCTGTTGCCCCAGAAGCGGTATTCCCTTGAAAAAGTTTTCCCCCTCGCTGCCAGCCCAACTTGGACTGTTCCCACTGGTTTTTGTCTGGTGCCCCCATCAGGCCCGGCAATGCCCGTAACCGCAAGGCCCAAATCCGTTTTGATCCGGTCCTTCACACCCCGGGCCATCTCCTCCACCGTCCTTTCACTGACCGCCCCGTGTGTCTCAAGTGTCCTGGGGTCTACGCGGAGAAGATCGACCTTGGATTGATTGCTGTATACAACTACCCCACCATGGAAGTAGCTGGAACTGCCCGGCACACTCGTCAGCCTGTGCCCGATCAGTCCTCCGGTACACGATTCAGCAACCGAGATGGACAGGTTTTTCTCCAGGAGTAAGTGCCCAACCACCTCTTCCATATTTTGATCGCCAGCGGCAAAGATATAGGATCCCACAAGGCGCCTTACTTCCATTTCAACTCTGTCCAGTTCTTTTGTAACTGTTGGCTCGTCCTGCCCCCGCAGGCTGATAGTAATGTGGTTCTCGGGAAAACGGGGGTAAAATCCAAAAACGATATTTCCTGTTTTCCCCTGTATCTTCTTGAAAATCTCGGCGATGCCGGGCTCATTAAGCCCGTACAACTTTAAAATCCGTTGCCTCATTATGGGAAGAGTCTTGTAGCGACTCAATATCTCAGGGAGTACAATCTTGTCCATGAGATAGCGCATTTGATCCGGCACCCCGGGCAGAAAATAAAGGTGCACCTCCTTTTCTATGAGGGAAAAGCCGCAGGCAGTGCCTTCAGGATTCAGCATCCTCGAACCTTCGGGCATCCACGCCATCTTCTCGAGAGATGACGTAATCTTGATTTTCCTTGCCCTGGCGTGATCCTTTATTTGTTTTAACATCTGTTGATCAAGGCAAAGTGGCCTGTTCAAAGCCTGGGCCACGATCTCGTTGGTTATGTCATCATCGGTGGAGCCGAGACCACCGGTTACAATTACAAAACGGGATGCCTCCACAGCCCTTTTGAGGGCATCGGAGACCATCTTGTGGTCATCCCCTACAGATGTAATCCGGGTCACCCTCAGTCCCGAAGCCGTTAGTCTCCCTGCAGCATACCATGAATTCAGGTCAAGTGTCCTGCCGGAAGAAAGTTCATTGCCTATGGTGATAATCTCGCCGTACATCGTCTCTATCAGTATATATGGATCAAGACCTTAATGAATGCCTTCCAATTATTTAACAAAAAACAGGATCAGCCTGACACATAAATGGGCATAAATACCTGCCACCAGGTCATCCATGACGATGCCCAGGCCACCCCTGAGCTTTTCCGCCTGTTTTATGGGACAGGGCTTAAAAATATCGAAAACCCGGAACAAAACAAAGCCTAACCCTAAGGTCAACCAGGAGAGGGGCAAAAGAAACATGGTCAGTAAAAAGCCCGCTACCTCGTCAATCACCACCTCTGAAGGGTCGCCATTGCCAAGCAACTCCTGGCTCCGGTCCGAGGTCCAGATGGCGACTGCTACCACCATGGCGATGATAAAAACGCCGGGGACGGTTCCAAGACAGGCCAGGCCAAATACGAGGGGAACAGCGCCTAATGTCCCAAAGGTTCCCGGGGCCATCGGCAGAAGGCCTGTGCCAAACCAAGTGGATAATGTTAAGGAGATCTTTCCGGAAAAATCAGCTTTCCTGAAAATGCTCCATATTGTAAATTTATCAGATTGAGATTTTGACATCAAGCAGGTATTGGTGCGTCGGATCTATTCTCATTTTCCTTTGTTTAACCCTATCACCCAGTAAAAGATCTCCCTCAGGGGGCGATTGGTTTTCAATGCGACCTCACGACAGGCCTCATATTCCGGTAGAAAAAAGGGGGATCCGTCTCTTTCGAGGACCTTCTTGACCTTGATCTTACCCCAGGGGCTCTCAACTTCTGCCACAGAGCGTTGCAGTACCATACGCTGGGTGTATCGGAATCGAATGCCCAGGGTGCTGCTCTCCCTGAAAAAGATCTCCATCAACATATCCTTTTGATCAGGACGGCCCATTACCTGGATCTGGATCCCAGGTCGATTTTTTTTCATCTGAACAGGACAGAAAACCACATCCAAAGCCCCGGCATCAAACAGCCGGTCCATAAGAAATCCCAGCCACTCAGGGCTTGTGTCGTCTATATTTGCCTCAAGTATAACAACGGTATCTACCTGGCCCTCAGTCTGCATATTCCCGATGAGAATCCGAACCAGGTTGGGCCTATCTGACAGATCTCTTTTTCCCACCCCATATCCGATCTTCTCTACCACCATGGGAGGCATGGGTCCAAAAGAAGTGGCAAGCTCTTTCACCAGGGCAGCTCCGGTTGGGGTCACCATTTCATGATGCGTCCCCGAATCATAGACCGGAACGCCCTCAAGGAGGGCAGTGGTGGCAGGTGCTGGAATCGGTATTCTGCCATGGGCAGTCTCTACAAAGCCAGAACCAAGAGGGAGGGGAGACACAAAAAGCGAAGTGACTCCTAACCGTTCAAGACCGTACACAGTTCCGACTATATCAATGATCGAATCCACGGCACCAACCTCGTGGAAATGAACATCCTCTGGCGGCTTGTTATGGATTTTTCCTTCCACACTGGCAAGCTCTTCAAATATTCCGATACTTTTGTCCTTAACCCCACTGCTCAAGCTTCCCTTCCGGATGATATTCCTGATGACTTCCAGGTTCCTCGGAACCTGTTCCTGCCCTTCCGTTTTGACCACAAACCGCGTCCCGAAGATCTGGCTTCGCGCCTCCCGCTTCATTTCCAGACGAAAACTATCGAACGGGAGGGCCTGAATTTTTTGATCCAAGTCTTCAAAGGAAAGGCCCGCATCCAGCAGGGCACCTATAAACATATCCCCGCTAATACCAGAGAAACAGTCGAGGTAGGCTATTTTCATGTAACGGCTCCCTGTAAAAAACAGAAACCACAAAAAACCTTGCCGAACACGCAAGGCATTCTATCAGAACATTTTGATTTTTTTAACAAAACATCCTTTTAATGTCAATAAAGGAAAAGCCTGGCATGTCCTTATCATTGACTTTGTTGCAGAAACGATTATAGACATAATAACCAGTTTTTTCGAGGTTTTCAATGAGCCTGTTGTGTGGACTTAAGCGAACATTTTTTCTTGTGTCCCTGACAAACTTTGCGCTCTTTGCCCCATCAAGCATTGTTAGCAGTGAAGATGTGGATAGGAAACCATCTATCCGTGTAATCTATGGAGGAAGTCTGTTCGGTAGACTCAAACCGTGCGGCTGACATGAGTTACAGGCGGGGGGGCTTTCTCGCCAGAAAACAGTGACAGATCGATTAATTGCCGAAGCGGGTCGGGAAAATACCATCGTTATCAATACGGGAGATAACCTTTTCCAAACCGGCGAACTGGAACTGGAACATAAGAAAGCCGAAGTGATATTTAAAGCCTTGGACAGGATAGGGATCGATTTTGTCGGCCTGGGTGAGCAGGAGTTCATTTTCGGAGTTCCGTTGATAGGCAATCTGACAAAGAACTCGCAGGTGCATTTGGGGTGTGCTAACGTAAAAGATATCCGCCGCGTGTCACCATATTTTGTTCCCTACTTACGGTTGGATAAGGGGATGAAACAGGTGTTGATTTCTTCTGTGATAGACCCACAGGTATTGAAATCGACCCATGAGAAAATAGCCTTCACCGATCCGGTTACGGCCCTAAAAAGGATAAAGAAAACCATCAGCCATGACATTTTCATCGTTATCTGCCATGCGGATGCTGTCAGCGCGGAAAAATGGCTACCCCAGGTAAGCGGCATTGACCTGGTGATTCTGGGGCGCCAACCTGGCGTTAGTGCGAAAAAACTGGAAATAAACGGGGCAATGTTAGCGTTTAACAATGACCGGGGCCAGTTCGTCTCCCATGTCGATCTTGTGCCAAAGGATGGACGCTATGCTGTTTCTGGACCGCATAACACAGGGCTACAGGCAAAAACAATAGCAGAAGACAGGTCTGTTGCTAAGCTGATCGAGGAATATGAGGTCTGGAGCAGGGAATATCATTACGCAAAGAGCAAAAATCAGCATTTGGCCAAGGCACCGTCTGATATTGAAAACATCTATGTTGGTAAAGACCGTTGTATGGAATGTCATGAAGAAACAGTCGTTTCCTGGGCAAAAACCGCGCATGCAAGGGCCCTGGATTCGTTGATAAGAAAGGGGAAAGAATATGATCCCCAATGCCTTCCATGCCATGTAACCGGCATGAATGACAAGTCCCATGGCGGTGGGTTCATATCCCTTAATCTAACACCTCACATGGTGAATGTTCAGTGTGAGCAGTGCCATGGTCCTGGCGGACTGCATGCCCAAGACCCGGAAAATGTGTCTGCCCGGTTGTCTGGAAAGCAAACTTGCCTGAGTTGTCATACCAAGGACACAGACCCCGGCTTTTCCTACCAGAAAAAACAAAATACAGGCATACACTGAAATTACATGACAGAGCCCAAAAGACGTGGTTCCTCACAGTGAATTGAATGGCTCGGCCTGTTGAAAATCGGGCAAAAAGGGAGAGCGTGCGGTCTGGAGCCTTGGCCCTTTTTCTGGGAACTGAACAAAAAGATTTTCAAAGCCAAGTTCCATGGCATGGGAGTAACCTTTATCAAACTCTTCGTGGGAAAGAAGCCGGTTTAAAGCCTCATCTTTTTGCTGTGCTATTGGTTGGTACTGTGACATAAGGCTTAGGGGCAGGCCCTTGCCAAACTCTACAAAAAGGCTGGTCAAGGCGTCCATGGAATTCCCCACATTCCCGGGCAGAATCAGATGCCTGACAAGAACACCTTTTTTTGCAATCTCTGACCCTTTCAAGAATGTGTCTAAAAACCCTTTCTGTTTGACCATCTCCCCGATCGCCTCAAGCGCCACTTCAGGGTAATCCCGGCATTTTGAGAGTTTCACGGCCAAAGATGACTCCGAATATTTGAAGTCGGGAAGGTAGATGTCAGCGTAATCTTCAGCGGCTTTTAACATTTCTACGGACTGATATCCGGAGAGATTATAAAGCACTGGAAGATCAAAATTTTCTTTACGCAACAGAGCAACAAGGCGGAAAACATGCGGGAAGAAATGGTCCGGAGTCACAAAATTGATATTGTGGACACGATGATTCCGGATCATATCTTCTATCTTTTCGAGCAATTCACCTGTACTTATTTCTACGCCCAGGCCTTTGTGCGAAATCTGATAATTCTGGCAGAAAGAACATCTAAGAGAGCAGCCCGTAAAAAAAATTGTTCCTGAACCATTCGCGCCCGTGATAGGAGGTTCCTCCCCGAAATGGGGCCCCACGTAGGCCACCCTTAGCTGATCCGTTTCTCCGCAAAACCCTGAATGACCCGCTCCATCGTCCATGACCCTGTTCACGCCGCAGTAACGGGGACAAAGACGGCAGTTTTCATAAGATTCCCTATACACTAAACCAGGCCCCTGTCCACACCACAGGCAACCAACCTCTCAAACTCCTTAGAAGGTTTGTAAAACGGGAGACCGTATTTGTCATAGAGCCCTTGAAGCCTCTCCTGAGTGGCCTTTACCCCCTTCTGGCTTACATAGCGAGCAGGCCCGTGCCAGCAATCTGGGAAGCCGATCCCCAGTATGGCCCCGATATCCATACTGAAGTAGTCTCTCAAAACACCCTCATCAAGGCAGAGAAACGCCTGGTTTACCATAGCGAGCAAAAGCAGCTCCTTGGCCTCATCCCTCTCTGGAGTGGGAAGAGATGTATTGCGAACGATAAATTCCAGGGCCGATTCATCAGGCTCAAGGCCGTTCTTGTAAAAGCAGGGTTTCCCGGCTCCAACATATCCCGCGTTATACATCTTGATCAGGGTTTCTGGAACGGGTATCAGGTCAGGCATTCGGGATTGCAAAAAAAGCCCTGCATGATACACCACGTTTCCCCCGGCAGTACCATACACATGCAAAGGCCCTTGAGGAAAGCCTGCCTCTAAAGCCAGCCGGTCCACTTCCCACGGGTCGAGCCCCATCTCTGCAAGATAAAAACCAGTCATCACCAAAACGCCAAATGTGCGGCTGGTGTAAAACCCTGGCCCATCACCCACAACGATACAGGTCTTTTTCTGTCGACGACCTAAGACCACTGCTGTGGCAAGGGCAGTCTCTGAGGTCTTAGGTCCTTGAATCACCTCCAAGAGAGGCATAAGTGGTACAGGTGAAAAGTAATGCATCCCAACCACCTGCTGGGGGCGTTCTGACTTTGCTGAGATGTCCTCCATTGGTATGGTTGATGTGTTTGAGGCAAAAACGATATCAGGATTGATATCCTGTACCTGCTTGAGAATCTTCTGCTTCAGATCCAGGTCTTCAAAGACGGCCTCTATCACCAGGGGAACGCCTTTAAGTTCTGCGTAATCCGCGGTAGCCCGGATGTTATTCATGACTCGATCTTTCCGCTCTGGCAGCCAGCGGCCCTTATTGACCAACGACTCCAGCCCTTTGGCGATTTTCTCTCTACCTTCCAGTGCGGTCTCTTCATTTAAATCAATAAGGAGCACTTTCATGCCATTATCGGCACATACCTGGGCCACACCCTGACCCATCAACCCGGCGCCGATGATTGCTATGTCCTGCATTGGAATGGCTTTTTTTTGATCAACCCTGGCCAGCTTGGGGCCAAGGCTGGTTATAGAAAAGAACAGATCAATCTTGTTTTTGACATTGGGTTCTGCGATCAGCGGTGCAAAATGCCTCACTTCGTTTTTAACGGCCTCCTCAAATGGCAAGGCAAGGCCCTCTTCAATGGCATCTATTGCTGCCTTGAAATATGGCTTCTCCGGGCATATGGTATAGCGATCCCTGGCCGTTTTAATAAGCTTTTCCCGCTCATCACTGCTCAACTGATAAGGTTCCTTCCACCCGGGATCGTAGTTTCTGTTTGTAATGTCTTTATTACTTTCTATCCATTTACTTGCCTCCAGGAAAACCTTGTCCTCAGAGACCATAGTCAATATACCTGAGTTTTCATAAAATTCCGCAGGCAGAATCTTTCCACCCATAATCACATCCATGGCGGTTTTAAGACCCACAACCCGCCTGAGGGTCTCAGGCCCACCACCAGCAGGAAAGAGGCCTACGTTTACTTCAGGGAGTCCCAATCTGGATCCGGTTGTGGCAAAAATATAATCACAGGCCCATAGAAGAGACTCAAAACCGCCCCCAAGTGCTGTCTGGCCCTGAAGGACGGCTACCACAGGAAATGGGCTTTTTGCCAGTGACTCCAGGGTTTCCTGAAGTTTTAGAACCAGATGTTTTAGGGCAAGGGGAGATGGGTCCTGCATGATCTCCAAGAGGTTCGCCCCATCCAGGAAACTTTTTGCCTTTGCCGAGGTCATAATAACACCGTTAACCCCGTCGCTGCATGCCCTCCGTGTGGCATTTCCCAGGTCTACAATAAATTGCTCACCAATGGTGTTGACAGGTCCGGCCGTGTCAATCTCAAAAACAGCAATGCCCTTTTCTCGATCGATTTTATATGTAATCTCCTGCATCTAATTATCTCCTTGTGACTTGCATTTCGCGCCTGTTCATTTAACCTGAATGATAACCGCCTCACCCTGGGTCAATCCACCGCAAATGGCAGCCACGCCTTGACCCCCACCACGTCGTCTTAGTTCATACATTAGAGTCATCGCTATCCTGAGGCCCGAGGCACCCACGGGATGACCGATTGCTACGGCCCCGCCATTAACATTGGTCTTTCTGAGTAGCCCGTACCATTTCCGCTCATCTTCCCCGGCTAAAATCTTGGTGCTCACAAGGGGCATGGCGGCAAATGCCTCGTTTATCTCGATAAGATCCATGTCATCGATGGCCATACCGTTCTTCTTAAGTACCTTTTTTATTGTCATAGCCGGTATCCAGGAAATGCCATAGGGCATATCGGTTTCGCCGGCCAGATCAACTATTGTACCAAGGGTCGAAAGGCCTAAGGATCTTGCCTTTTTCTCAGTCATAACCACCATGGCTGACGCGCCATCATTTAGTCCCGGGGCATTTCCGGCAGTAGTGGTTTTTGACCCAAATACAGCAGGGAGTTTCTCAATCATGGCGATGCTTCCATTGGGCCTGGGCATTTCATCAACAGAAAACAAATATTCCTTTCGTCCTTTCCTGACCTTTATTGGAACGATTTCATCTTCAAATTTTCCCGCCTTCATGGCATCTGCCCATTTCAGGTGTGAGCCCATTGCAAAGGTATCCAGCATCCTTTTTGAAATGCCGTATTTCTCTGCTCCGTCAGAGGCGTCTACTGCCACTGAATTATACCCGGGATAGAAAATAGGAAATATTGGGTCAGACAGCTTCACCTCACCGATCCTCACTCCAGTTCTTAATTGCCGACTCAAGTGCGGGACCCTGCTCATGGCCTCCACTCCGATTACCAGGGCCGAATCAAGTTCACCGAGCCGCATTCCCCAAATGGCCATGCGGAGTGCAGTAAGGGGGGAACAACAGGCAGTATCCAGGGTTGTTGTAAAGACATTGAGTCCCAGTTTGAGACCTATCTGCCTCCCAACCACAGAACCTGCTTCAAAGGCGCTGGGGATACAATTCCCAACGAAAACCTGATCAATATCTCTGCTTATATCCTTTCCGGGAGCTTTAAGCACTGCCTTTGCCACATGGACGGCCGCATCAAGTGGTTCCGTTTCCGACAGAGAACCCAAATATTTACCAAATGGGCTCCTTTTGGCACTCACAATCACAAAATTTTCTGTCATAGCCTTTCCTCCTTTAAAAGGACGTCCATAAAATTATAAAATTAATTTTCCAGAAGACTAACTCCCTTCTCCTTTATGATCTTCTCACCTCTTTTTACCGAAATACTCACCGCCGGCTGGGTAAGGTTGAGCTCTTTGGCCAGTGAAAGGGTATTTATCAAGGTCCGCGAATTCCTGGACAGTCTTAGCGCGCAAGGGATTTAAGTGAGATAGGGCGCCCACTGATTTGCTGTCTCCAGAATATACCCGGACTGGACATGCTCCACAATACGGTTATGACCCGGTAACAGGACATCCACTTCCAGTTCGGCAAGGGTAAGAAGTGAGGCCCTGAGTGTAGGGCCATTTGCCCCGTGGAGATCAAAACGGCCAATGGCATAATCCGCATAAACCACATCTCCCGGGATGAGAGTTTTTTCAGATCGATTATATAGCGCAATGCTGCCTTGAGAATGCCCTGGAATATGGATCACCTCCCAGGTCATATCCCCCATCTTTAGTGTTTCGCCTCCCTCAAGCTTACGATCAATTTCAAATTTAAACGCATCCTTTTTAATATTATACTGGGCCTGGCACATGCTCTTGAACATATCCATCCCATAGACGATTCTTTCATCGCCTTGTTCCAGGGGTTCTGCCTCCTTAGTATGCACCCAGAGTTTAGCGTGCGGAATTTCATTCAGGATCTCCTTTAGACAGCCAATGTGATCCAGGTGCGTGTGGGTCATGATCACCCTTTTTATGTCTGAAAGCGAAAGACCCAGCTTTTGAATTGACTCGATTTTGTAGGCACCTTTCCCCATCAGCCCTGCATCAACAAGGGTAAGATCTCCGGAAGTGGGTTTCCCTATCACGTATACGTGGGAGTCGGGGATAAATTCGTCCTGGCCCGGGATATAAAAGACTCCTTCTGAAATCTGTTTCATGTCTTTCTCCTTAGAGTAATTTCGCCACACCATAACCTATCAAGTTAGAAAATTGCTACCGCAATTTTTTAGAATCAATACTCTTTCCATTCACAGTCCATATGGGCGCATTTTGATTTTACCCTATCGAGTATTTCATCTCTCCGGTTTTGAGCCCACTCAGGTAGTTCCGCATTCCATCTTTCAGGAGAAAGAATATGGATGATTGAAGGTCTTTTGAGCCCCGGAGCAACCTGGAATTCAATGGAGTCTTTTCCCTCCATATACTTGATATATCTAAAAGTGATTAATAGGTCATATTTGTCATTGCGTGCCTTTTTCGATTCCTCCTCCGGGGCACTTTGCTTTTTTTTATCAACGAGTTTCTCATCTTTCTTTGGCCGGCTCGGACGACCAGCTAAAGTTTGTTTCTGATCGATTTGTTTAATCCTCCGCAAATGCCGTCCGCCGTCAAAAGGAGTCTCAAGCCATACCTTTACAATTTCAAGGGCTTCCTTTAGTGAAATCATCCTCGCGCCAAGTGACAGCATATTTGCATCATTGTGTTTTCGGGCAAACCTGGCTGTTTCAGGGCTCCAACAGAGGGCACATCGAATTCCAACGATTCTGTTCGCCACCATGGCTTCGCCGTTTCCTGACCCACCAAGCACGATGCCCCGATCATATTCTCCCTTTGCCACGGCCCTGGCCACTGGGCGGACAAAAAGAGGATAATCAACGGAATCGTCAGAATCAGTGCCGAAATCGTGAAACTCATGGCCATTTTTTTTAAGAAATTGCTTGATTTCTTCCTTGTAATGGTATCCAGCGTGGTCAGAACCAATTGTAATTTTCATAGATCTCCCTCCAGGTAAATATTCTCCTTGCATACAAATCCATACAAGAGTACATTTAATGCTCCATAGGTATCACCCTTCTTTTTATTTCGCTAACAAAAACATAAGGAAAAGCAAAATGAAAATTCTATTTATCTATCCTGAATTCCCGGACACATTTTGGAGTTTCAAGCACGCACTTAGGTTTATACACAAAAAGGCCTCGTCTCCACCCCTGGGCCTGCTGACAGTTGCGGCAATGTTGCCGTTAGAGTGGGAAAAACGCTTAGTGGACCTAAATGTGACAAAACTCACTGACAAAGACATCGCGTGGGCGGATTATGTCTTTTTAAGCGCCATGGCTGTGCAAAGAGAGTCAGTACATCAAGTCATTTCAAGGTGCAAAGGGGTAGGCGTCAAAATCGTGGCCGGCGGGCCGCTCTTTACCCAGGAATACGAGGAATTTGGTGATGTCGATCATTTTGTGCTCAATGAAGCCGAGGTGACCCTGCCACACTTTTTGAAAGACCTGGAGCAGGGGCACGCCGGCCGGATATACTCCACATCCGAGTTTCCTGACATAAAGAAGACCCCGATACCCCAGTGGGAGCTGATTGCTCTAAAAAAATACGCTTCAATGAGCATTCAATTCTCCCGGGGCTGTCCTTTCAATTGCGAGTTCTGTAACGTCACCGCACTGCTTGGTCACAGGCCGCGAATAAAAAGCGCCGAGCAGATCATTTCCGAGCTGGATGCTCTTTATGACCGTGGGTGGCGTGGGGGTGTTTTCTTCGTGGACGACAACTTCATTGGGAACAAGAAGGGCCTCAAGAACGAGTTGTTACCGGCACTCATCGAGTGGCAGAAAACCAAAAAAGGTATAACATTTAATACTGAGGCCTCCATCAATCTGGTCGATGATAAGCCATTAATGAACTTGATGGTCGCAGCAGGATTTGATCAGGTCTTTATCGGCATTGAGACGCCGGATGAGAGAAGCCTTACCGAATGCAACAAAAGTCAAAATAAGAACCGCAACCTGGTTGAAGACGTGAAAAACATACAGCGAGCCGGTTTGCAGGTCCAGGGAGGCTTTATCGTGGGATTTGACAACGATACGCCTTCTATTTTCCAGCGGCAGATTGATTTTATCCAGAAAAGCGGGATCGTAACGGCTATGGTCGGGCTGCTTCAAGCTCCCCTTGGCACACGGCTGTATGAACGCCTGAAACAAGAGGGCCGCCTGCGCGGTCCATTAACGGGAGACAACGTAGACGGCACAACCAACATTATTCCGATAATGAACCTCGATACACTGCGCGAAGGATACAAAGATATTCTGGCAAATATTTATTCACCCGAGCACTACTATAAGCGCCTTAAGACCTTTTTACGCGAATATAAGGCGCCGACGATCAAGACATCACTGGATTTTCAGCGCTTTCTGGCGTTCTTTCGTTCCGCTTACCATCTTGGCATCATTGGCAAGGAGCGATTCCATTATTGGAAGCTCTTGATATGGACGCGTTTTCGCCGCCCTAAGTTAATGCCGCTGGCTATCACACTTGCGATTTATGGACATCATTTCCGTAAGGTCTATGAGCAGCACCTCCTTTAATCAGATTCAGAAATCCATGGCCAAACGATACAAGAATCTCGAGACCAAACTCATCCACGCCGGTGAACCGGAACCACTTATTTGCGGGGCTGTCAGTATGCCCGTTTTTCAGTCTTCCACATTTGAATACACGGGTGCTTCCAGCTACAATGACCTCAAATACATTCGTTTGAACAATACCCCCAACCACGTAGCCCTCCATCAAAAGTTGGCAGCACTCGAAAATGCTGAGGCTGCGCTTGTAACGGCCAGCGGAATGGCGGCAATTTCAGCGACCATCTTAACTTTGTTCTCCTCCGGGGACCATTTGCTTGCACAAGAATGCCTGTATGGCGGGACGCATGATTTCTTTACCAAAGATCTTCCGAAATTGGGAATTTCGTTTGATTTTATCAACGGTGATGATCCGGATTCCTGGAAGGGCAAAATACGACCCGGCACCAAAGCCATCTATGTGGAAACCATGACCAATCCGCTGCTCCAGGTTGCCAATCTAAAGGAAGCGGCTGAATTCGCAAAGGCCCATGGCATCGTCTCCATTATAGACAACACCTTTGCAACCCCTATCAATTTCCGGCCCCCTGAATGGGGCTTTGACCTTTCGCTCCATAGTTGCACGAAATATCTAAATGGCCATTCCGATATTGTGGCAGGGGCTGTAATTGGCCGTACTGATTTGATCGAGCAGATCACGCACAAGCTCAATCACCTGGGAGGCTCGCTCGATCCCCACGCATGTTTCCTGCTGCACCGGGGCATGAAAACCCTGGCGGTCAGGATGAAATATCATAATGAGAGTGCGCTCAAGATTGCACAATTTTTAGAAGCCTATCCTGCAGTTACTAAAGTGAATTATCCTGGTCTTGAAAGCCATCCTGCACATCAGCGGGCTAAGGAATTATTTGATGGTTTCAGCGGCATGTTGAGTTTTGAACTAAAAGGTGGTGTTGATGCGGCCGAGCATTTTATGGAAAAAATCACCCTGCCAATTGTTGCGCCCAGTCTCGGCGGCGTCGAAACGCTCATTACCCGGCCGGTCACTACGTCTCACTCCAGTGTCTCCCCTGAAGACCTAAAAAAGCTGGGAATTTCAGACAGCCTCATCCGCTTATCGGTTGGCATAGAAGCCACCGAGGATCTCATTGAGGATTTTGAACAGGCATTGAAGGAATAGCTGAAGGGGACCTCATCCTGTCAGATCTTCTCCAGAGTAGTGTACTCCAGGTGCAGGAGTTTACGGCCCGCGTTCCTGAAAAACACTTCCACTTTATCATTGGAGACAAACTTTGACACAACGCCGGGGCCAAAGGCCGGATGTCTGACCCTGTCACCCTGGGAAAATCCTGTCGATTCCCGTTGATCCAGGTGATTGTCAAATGAATCCTTTTCGTATAACTGGCGACCGAAAGATATTTTCCGGATTCCCGCTGATTCGCGGGATGCCACGTCTTCGGGGAGATCTTTAATAAAGGAGGAAAGCCCGTTTCGATAGCCGATGTCTGAAAGCTGCCACACAGGCACCGACTCTTGTCCAGGATAACACATAATCAACTGGTCCTTAGCCCGTGTGGCTGCAACGTACATCAGGCGCCGTTCTTCTTCTAAACTTAGGGGATCGCTATATGCCCTTGCAGGGGGAAAACGTCCCTCCATGACCCAGATAATAAAAACAACCGGCCATTCAAGTCCTTTAGCCGAATGGACCGTAGACAGAGTGAGCGTCTCAGCCTTTTCCCCGGAGTCGAGGTCCACAGAACTTGTTGGGGGCTCCAAAACCAGGTCGTCCAGAAAGCCCCTGAGCTTTTTGTAGCGGCTGGCCATTGGGATCAGCTGTTCCAGTTCTTTCTGGCGCCTTGGATAGTCATCGAATCTCTCCTTTAAGATAGGCACATAATACTCCATAACCTGTTCGACTGCCTTTTCTGGCTTCCCGTTTTTGCGCACCAGGTGTGCGATAAGCTTGGTGAGCACTTTCAAACCGCGGTCCACTTTACGTGCCCCAGGCCATTCCCCGACCCGCTCAGGAGGAATTTCATGTGCTTTCATCCACTGAATAATTGCGTTGCTTTTCCCCGGCCCCACGTTCTTTATAAGCCTCAGTATACGAACCCAGCTTACAGCCTCATCCCTGTTTACCACCACCCTGAGATGCGCCAGAAAATCCTTGATATGGGCAGACTCTAAAAACTTGAAGCCCCCGTATTTCACGTAACGTACTCCCTGGCGGGTAAGCTCTGCTTCCAGCTCAAAGGAATGATAACCGGCCCGGAAGAGAACAGCAAAATCAGTGATGGACTGGCCCTTTTTCACCTGCTCTTTGATATACCGACAAACGAACATGGCCTGTTCCGGCTCACTTCTCGTATCAACAACCCTGGGTTTTTCACCCCCTTTTCGTTCAGTAAAGAGGCACTTTGTATATTTTTCATTGGCATGATCCATTAAGGCATTGGTCAATGTAAGAATAGGCTGTACAGACCGGTAGTTTTCCTCCAGCTTGATAAGTTTGGTGTCGGGGAACTGTACCGGGAAATCGAACATATTGCGATAACTGGCCCCTCTAAAGGAATAGATGGCCTGGGAATCGTCGCCCACCACCATAATATTTCTGTGTTCATGAGCCAGCCATTTAACTATATCCGCCTGGATGCCATTGGTATCCTGATACTCATCCACCATGACATAGCGGTATTGCTGGCTAAGGCTTTTTCGGACTTCTTCCCTTTCCGTCAAAAGCCTTCGGAAATACAGGATTAGATCATCATAATCCATCATTTGATGGGTTTTTTTGTAGTCACCATAAAGCCTTTCCAATATTTCAACCTGCGGTAGAAATTCCAGGAATTGCCCGTATTCTTCCGGCATAAACTCATCAATAGGTTTTCGGAGGTTGGCAGCTTTGCTCAAAATGTTGGCAAGCGTCCCCCTTTTCGGAAATCTGGGTATACCTTTGGGTATTCCGAGCTCAGGGATGAGGGACCGGATGACTTCCTCCATATCGGGCCGGTCCAGGATAGTGAATGAGTTTGAAAATCCCAGGAGATCTGCATGGGTCCTCAACACCCTGTTGGCAAGGGCGTGAAAAGTGCCACCGGAAACAAACCTGCACCTTGAATCTGAAAGACCGGCCGCCCTTTCCAGCATTTCCTGGGAGGCCTTTCTGGTAAATGTAAGAAGCAATATAGCCTCAGGAGGTACGCCTGTCTCCACAAGCCGGGCCACCCGATAGACCAGGGTTCGGGTCTTGCCACTCCCGGCACCGGCAATGACCAGAATTGGGCCATCAAGGGTCATGACTGCCTCCAACTGGGCCGGATTCAAGACTGTTTTATAATCGATTTTATTTGCCATAACAGATCTAACCAACCCTTCAACGGAAAAACAGGACCAGGCCAATCACGACCACAATCCCCAGGAGAAAAATAATGGCCACTGGGATCAAAAACGCCACAATGACCCTTAAATAAGACATTCGGTGAATGTGTCGCAGCCCTATGATCTGAACAACAAGCTGCCAGATCCAGCCTATTGTACCGCCAACAAAGGGGATTAAACTCCATACCTGGGTGGCCTGGGAGTAGGACACCACCCTCAAAGTAGCTTCATACCCGTTTTCGCCGCCTCTGACAATGAGCAATAACAGATGCGTAATACCGCTCGAAACGAATATCCAGGCTACCCATAAAATAGGGATAATAACCATAATAATGAGCAGAATCACCCCTATTGTAAACTGTCCAAAGATGGATTCACCGTAAGTGAGCACTAACCCTGACCACATCAACAACTGCCAGAAAAGACCAACCATGGATCCAATGGAACCTACCAGTGTTCCAAAGGCAAGGGGCTCTACGATCCCAGCCTTGAAAGTTAAGGACCTGAAGAAGATTTCGGGAGAAAAGAGAACCGCTTTAAAGGTCTTATAAATACCTTGCCAGAGGCCAAGTTCTGAACGGTTCTCCCAGGGCGCCCCATTGCGCGTATATCCCTCTTCAGGCTCCTCTTCCAGCCTCTCAAACTCTGTCTTTCGATCAGTTTCTCTGGTGACCAGGCCAACATCTTTTTCTACCAAAGAAAATTCAAATCGCTGATGACAACGAGGGCAGGTCACCCATTTGGCCCCAACAGGGATCTTTTCATTAGGAACTTTTTTTGAGAACTGGCAATAAGGGCATATCAATTCTACGCTCATTTTCTCTCCCCTTCCTTCTGTTTTTTGAGCTGAGTGAGCGCTTTTTTTTCAGACCACCGCCTAAGCCACCCAACCATTCCATTAGCGGGGGCTCTATCAAGTATCTCACTCCTTAAGCCGATACCTTTTTTCGTCGTCAAGGCCGTTTGCAGGCAGGCCTTTTTATCAGGGCAGGCAAAACAATTCGGGGGAACTTCTCTCAGCCCCTCCTTTCCCATAGGGAAAACCCTATCAAGATCACCAAAACAATCCTTTTGAGAGCCTGGCATACAATATTTCCTGATTTACTGGATAACTACAATTACGAATTGATCCGCTTATACAATATTCGGGCACTTCAATAAAGCCCAAATTCATTGACATTGCAACCATGACTATCTATGATCTGCCGTCATGAAACGGATGAACAGGATTTATCTTATCAGGCACGGCCAGATAAACGGGTATGAAAATTTTCCAATCTTTGGACATACAGATGTGGACTTGACCGAGACAGGGATACTGCAGATGGAGCAAATGGCCGAGCGCCTTCGCCTGGTGGAGGTTAAGGCCATTTACTCGAGCGATCTTAAGAGATCGGCAACCGGGGCACGCCTGATAGCCCGGTCTCACGACGTCCCTGTCTATTTTCTCCCTGAACTACGGGAGATGTATTTCGGCGACTGGGAAGGCCTGACCCTGTCACAAATCCGGAAGCGCTTCCCTGAAGAACTGCAAAAACGCCAGGCAGACCTGGTGCAATACGAGATTCCCGGAGACGGGGAATCCATTGGACGTTTCTCCGAGAGGATCCTGCACTGTTTTGAGCGCATCCTCGCGGAGCAAAAGGATAACGATTTTGTCATAGTCGCTCACGGTGGCGTAAACCGTGTCATTCTTTGTAAGGCACTCGGCTTGGATCTCTCACGGTTATTCAACATACACCAGGATTATGGGTGCCTTAACATTATTGACTACTTTCCGGATTCCACATTGGTTCGGTTGGTAAACGGGTGAGTGAAATATTTGTGAATACAATAAATTAGGAGGGTTAAAATGAAAACGATCTATGTAAAAGACTTGATGGTACCTCTTGATGAATATGCAACCGTCTCGGAAGAGGCTACCCTGTTCGAGGCAGTCGTAGCCCTTGAGAAGGCTCAAGAAAAACTTGATCGAAGCCGGTTTAAATACCTGCATAGGGCGATATTAGTATACGATAAAAACAATAATATTGTGGGTAAGATAAGCCAGTTGGATGTGCTGAGGGCCCTGGAGCCGAAATACGGAGAAATGGGGGATCAGAAATCAATAGCCCGTTTCGGTTTCAGTCAAAAATTTTTACAGTCCTTGCACGAACAATTCAGTCTTCTTGACAGACCCTTTGATGAAGCCTGCAGAAAAGCAGCCCAGGTAAAGGTGAAAAAATTCATGTATTCACCCTCTGAAGGCGAATACGTCGAAGAAGATGCCACTCTCGATGTTGCCATACACCGCCTCGTCATGGGTCACCATCAATCTTTGCTTGTCACCAGAGGTAAAAAAATTGTGGGAATATTAAAGCTCACTGATGTATTTGCCGAAATCTTTCAGACCATGAAGGGCTGCGAACTTTAAGGGGGGAGGGGCAGGATGGCTTAGGGCAGAAACACCAAGCCTCAATATTGGCTCATAATTTTACCGCCATCGGCGGTAAAGAATTTTCGACACATTAGTTAAAGCAACAGGAGAAGGTTTTATGGTAGATGACTTTGGAGGCGGAACAATAAATAGGACAATCGAGTGGAAACGCATCTTTTTTCTTTCCTTGGGCATCCTGCTTTTTGCGCTGGTCTACTATGCCCCCCAATGGTCCGATGCTGTCGACCCCATGGGACAGCATTTTACGTTAACCAGGGAAGGAAAAGGGGCACTGGCAATATTCCTGTTGGCAGGGACCTGGTGGGTCTTTGAAGTGGTCCCCATCGGAGTAACCAGCCTGGCCATCGGTGTACTTCAGGCCCTGTATCTGATTCGTCCGGCCAAGGTGGCCTTTAAGGATTTTATGGACCCTTCGGTCATGTTCATTTTTGCATCCATTGTAATCGGACTGGTCTTTACCAAGACAGGTCTCACAAAGCGCCTGGCCTACAAGATGCTGGTGATCGTAGGGGAAAAAACAAGCATGATATACCTGGGCTGCTTTCTTGTGACCTCAGCTCTCACTCATATCATGGCCCATACTGCCGTGGCAGCAACCATTTACCCTCTACTTCTCTCCATTTACGCGCTCTATGGAGAAGGTGATAAACAAACCAAATTCGGAAAAGGACTCTTCATGGGCATGGCCTATGTAGCAGGGGCCGGCAGCATCGTGACCCTTCTGGGAGCCGCGCGTGGTGCCGTAGCGATTGGCTTCTACAATGACATTGTGGGCCAAAACATATCATTTTTTCAGCTAACCTATTACATGTTCCCCATAGGGTGGATCATGACCTTACTCCTGTGGGGATTCTTCATGGTTTTTCTCAAGCCTGAGAAGAAAGTTATCCCCGGCCTGAGAGAAAAGGCCAGGCAACTCAGTGCCGAACTGGGCCCGCTCACGCGAAAAGAGATAACTGCCGCAGTCATTGTCTTCGGGTGTATTATTACCATGTCTCTACGCTCTTTCATCCCGGCGCTTCAACCTATTGACAAAACAGCCATTATCTTGATCTCCACAATCCTTTTTTTCATCACCGGCATCCTGGATCTTAATGATCTCGAGGAAATCCCCTGGAATATCATTCTCCTGTTTGCAGGGGCTATGAGTATTGGCTTCTGCCTGTGGGAAACCGGGGCAGCCAAGTGGATGGCCGTAAACTGGCTTGTTATGTTCAAGGAATCCACCTGGTTTGTATTTGTCATGGGAATTGCCTTCTTCGTCATGATGATGACCAATTTCATTATGAACGTGGCTGCCATTGCCATTTCTCTGCCTGTGGCCCTGGTTATAGCCCCATATCTGGGGGTAGCGCCTGAGGTTATTCTCTTCGCCTCCCTGGTAACAGCAGGAATGCCTTTTCTCTTGATCGTGGGTGCAGCACCCAATGCCATCGCCTATGATTCGAGGCAGTTTTCCACCGGCGAATTTTTCCTCTATGGAATACCGGCGAGTATTCTTCTAATGATTGTGACAGGGTTTGCTGTTTATGTCCTCTGGCCCTTGATGGGCATGCCCGTGATAACGGGAGGCTAAGGACATAAGCGCTAAGTTGTTTTTGCCCATGGGGGGCTGAAAAAGATGAACATCGAACATCGAACGCCCAACATCGAATGTTGAATGAAAGATAAAAACAAGGGCAAGAATCTCATTAAAGGAACTTAGGGAGACTCAAAGATGGCTAAAACTTATTCAGAGTGTACCACTAATTAAAAAACCTGAACTATTAGATGATATTTTAGAGGAAACAGAAGAATTAATTAAGATTTTCGTTACGAGTATCAAAACGGCTGAAAAGAAGCCACGCCTTGGCGTGGTTGAATGTTTACAAAATAACTTAGCGCTTATGGGGGGGTGGGCCTCTCTCCCTTTTATGACTTTTCATTCCCCTAACAACATTTTCGGATTTTCGTGCTTGAACCGCTTTCGCCTTCCTTTGTAGTATAGTTCCACAAAAAATTATAACGAGTTCCCGTTTGGATTAAGATGACTGACCGGAAGCTGAGAGAATTATTTTGGCTTGTAATAATGCTTGCATCCCTGTTTATTTTTTCGTGTAGCGTTGTTTCAATCCCGTATAAAGCGGCCAAGGGCGTTGTAAAGGGAGTTGTGGGAGCTGGGAAACTCGTGTATGTGTTAGGGGGCTTCACCTTTAAAGTGGTAATGGCCCCGATGAGTTGGCCTTTGACGCATGAGGAAATCGAAACGGTTGATGGTTTGCCTCCGAAAGAGGCAATCCGGCAGGGACGTGTAAAAAGATCTCCGTACGTGGTTAAAGGCAAAAGGTATGTGCCCATGTCTATTAAAGAAGCTCGCACATACCGCGAGAAGGGTATTGCTTCCTGGTATGGGGCTGAAACGCGTCGCCAGAAAGGCGGTCATATGACTGCGAACGGAGAGGCGTTTGATCCCAATGGACTTAGCGCAGCGCACAAGCACTTGCCTCTGCCAGTTCATGTGCGTGTTACGAATCTTGAAAATCAGCGATCCATTATCGTTCGGGTAAACGACCGGGGCCCTTTTATTGAAGGCCGTATCATAGACCTTAGCGCTGGTGCAGCCCGAAGATTGGGTTTTTACAACAGAGGAACAGTTAGGGTGCTGGTCGAGGTCGTCGAGGAAGGGTGATTGGGCATAAGCGCTAAGGTGTTTTTGCCCGGGACGGGGGCAAAGGACTGAGGAGACAGGAAAGGGGAAATAGAAGAGAGGAAACAGGAGAGAGGAAATAGGAATCAGGAAATAGGAAAGGGGAAATAGAAGAGAGGAAACAGGAGAGAGGAAATAGAAGAGAGGAAACAGAAGAGAGGAAACAGATATATGATCTGGAAGAAATACTGTTCGAGGAAAGGATGAACATCGAACTCGCGAGAGGCGAGCAAGCTTGTCCGCCTTCGGAGGATCGAACGTCCAATCACGCCAAGGCGTGAAACGTAGAATGGGAAAAGATGAAGAAACAGACATATGACCTGGAAGAAAGACTGCTCGAGTATTCGGTACGAAAAATGCGGAGCGTATTTTCGCATATGGAAGCAGAACAAAGCAAGTTGCTTAAAAAACTGGGCATGTCGCCATTTGATATAAGACTCAGGAGTGCTCGGGAGGAAGCAAAGGACGTGTTCGAACGGACGTGGTCCCTTGCGAACTCG
>JBDRPB010000015.1:0-3489 GCA_043809485.1 Pseudomonadota bacterium
TTGCCGGGTTTAGTTCAAATGATAGACTTCACCTATCTGTAATGGCGCAACCTTTATATTAGATATTGCTTCTACTTTCTTCATATAATCTTGAGGGTCGGCTTTAGAACGATGCATGGGAATTACAACCCTGGGTTGAATTGCTATTGCAGCTTCAACAGATTCTTCGATGTCCATTGTAAATGTCCCGTCAAAGGGGAGCAGGGCTGCATCAATCTTTCCCAGCTCTCTCATCTCTGTTTCTTAAATGCCAGTGCCTCTGCTGCCAGTTCACCAAGCAATTTCTCAACCGGCCAGTTCTCAGATCGAAAGATCTTGATAATGAATCCATCCTCATCGTTGATGAACGTGGAGCGCTCAATGCCCATGAACTTCTTACCATAAAGGGCTTTTCAAACAAACGCCCCTCCTTTCACAGAGCAAATCCGCAGGTTATCGGCTAATATCTCACAATAATTTACGAGTCCTGAATTTTATGTTTCTATTCCTTTTTCGCATCTTCCAAGAACATTGATTTCACTATGTACGTGATTTTAACCTGCTTTTTAGACCCCTGAGCGATCTTTAAAGATGCAGGTCGTAATGCCAAATTAGCGGTGATTTCCCCTGATTTTTCAATAGTATCGAGTCGTATCTTTTCCGTATAAAGGGTAGAAATTTTTTCCAATATGCTGCGCCCACCGATGACAGCAACTTCTTCCGGATCTATTTTCACTTTAGTTAAAGTCAGGTAGACGGGTAATTTGCCTATCCAGTCAACCTGTACAGGTAATTCCTTTTCCACTTTAACATCCAGGGTAACGTCCACAACACTCGGTTCCATTTCTTTTAGCAGCACTCCGGGCGGTAGCTTGATGTTTTCGTTGGTGATGGTGAAGAAATTCTGCCCCACGATCGTCTTTGCTCAGATCTAATCGCACCTGAACCTGATCAGGACTAATCGATTTTAGGATTGTACCTGATCCGCTCAACTGAAAACGGACGGTGTTTACAGATGCCTCCAGAATTTCCATTTCAGGGGGGCGATTCCTATATTCTATGGGAACATTGAGTGTGACGAGGGTATCCAAACCTCTTGTAAAACCGAACCAGACTGCCGTTACAAACAGAAATGAAGCCAAAGCTGCAAAAGGAAGTTCGAGTTTCTGCTTTCTCCTGGAAAGCCCTATCGTTTTCCAATCCTGATTAAAAGACTCATCCAGCAGTTGTGCAAGTTCATTCTTTCCGCGTACTTTTCTTAGTTTCCCGTCTCTGACCAAAGCCACCTTTCCAGTCTCTTCAGACACTACGATCACTATCGCATCCGTAAGTTCAACCAGTCCAGCAGCCGCCCGGTGGCGCGTCCCGTAGTGGGACGGCAAATCCTTACTTCCAGATACAGGGAGAATTGCACCTACCTGTGAAATCCGATTACTCTGAATAATGACTGCCCCATCATGGACCGGGTTACCGGGCCAGAATATGCTCAGGATCATTTCTTTTGAGACGATCCCATCCCATGGAATCCCACTATGTACCACATCCTTCAAGTCATCTTTCTGTTCAAAAACAATCAAGGCACCATAGGGCTTTTTAGCCAGATCAAAGACAGTCTCCGATATTACTTCGATGGGAGTTTGTACAATTTCATGCGTATAGCCCCAAAGCAGCGATCTCAGATTCTTCGCCTGTAGCACAGACCTGAGCTCATTTCTAAAGACAACAATAACGATGAGAGCAACGGCCGCAATAATCCCCTGAATCGCCCAACTGGTAACCACCAGGTTCAGCCAGACGGCCACCCGCTGAAAAATCCAGAGTATCCCAATCCCAATAAGTACGCGTAATACCGGGGTTGCCCTAAACAGGACATAAAGACGGAAGAGGACGTAACTGATAAATAAAATGTCGATTATATCTGTCCAGTGGATACTGGAAAGAGCGATAAAGAAATTATTCATGGCTTATCAATTGGTAATGCTGAAGCGCAGTACGCCCAGGGTTTTGTTGGCCTGATCAGTTATTGTCACCCGCCAGGGCCCTTTGTCATATTCACGAAGTTGGATGGAGCTATAGGTTGACCATCGAGGCGGTCTTAGAGACAACTTTTGTTTAGTGATTAGTTCATCCTTGTAATACCAGCTATGGTAAATGTCGCTTTTTTCAGGCACAGGGTCAAAGTGTGTGAAGCAAAAAATTTTTCCAATTGTTACAGAGAAAACAACTGCCTGGTTTTCAGGCGCAAAGTCCTTTACCCTTTCGCAAATAGCTGCTCGAAGTAAGGTCAATTTTGTGGCAATTTTATCAGAATGTTTGTGTTGTGAAGTGGAAATGTCCTTTTCTTGAGAAAGAACTTGCGATGGAACTACAATACAAAAAAGGAAAAATAGAAAGAAACGTCTACTGGGCATTCCTGTTAGCCCCCTGTGCAATGTGTACCCCTACCAGCCTCGCAACGAGGATGGCGATGTAAAGGGTGAATGGAATCTTAAAATGTTTGCGCATACCAGGGTTTACCTTTCAGTCTACCTACCGGACCAAGACAAGCCGTACATCCATGACATTGGTGTTAGTGGGGCCAGTCATCAGGAGGTCTTTTGTCTTTTCAAAAAAGTGGTAGGCGTCATTATCATTCAGAAAATCCGCCGCCCTCATCCCCAGACCTACCCCCCTTTTCACTGTAAAAGGATCCACCACAGCGCCTGCTGCGTCAGTGGGGCCGTCGTTTCCATCCGTGCCGCCACTCAGGATAACCACCCTGGGCGGGAGATCCACGAGGTCCATGGCAGCGGCCAGACCAAACTCCTGGTTTCTTCCTCCCAGGCCCTTGCCTCGAATAGTAACGGTGGTTTCACCCCCGGAAATAATGCATGCAGGCGGAGGAATCGGCCTGCCCGTCCTCACAATCTCCTTGGCAATGGCGCTGTGCACTAACGCCACCTCTCTTGTTTCTCCTTCCACGGCCGAGGAAAGAATCAGGGTTTCATATCCCAGGGCCTGCGCTTTTTCCCTCGCCGCTTCAAGGGCTAATATATTGCTCCCGACGATAAGGTTAAAAACAGGCTCGAATACCGGATCATTCGCCTTGGGTGTTTCAGGAATTTGGCCCTCAAGCCCCGCCATTATGTGTTCACGAATTGTAGTGGAGATACCTTCCAAATCATATTTATTGAAGATTTCTAAAACTTCCTTGAAAGTGGAACTGTCAGGTGTAAATGGTCCTGATGCGATTACATCCATTTTATCTCCCACCACATCGGAAAGCATCAGGTTGACAGTGGTTGCAGGATACGCGGCCCTTGCCATTTGTCCACCCTTGGAAGATGAAATATGCTTCCTGACAGTATTTATCTCATCAATACTTGCCCCACAAGCCAGCAAGCTGCTGGTAAGCTCCTGTTTTTCTGAGAGGCTGATTTTTCCGGCCGGCTGGGGAAGCAAGGCAGAACCGCCCCCCGATATAAGGGAGAAGATCAGGTCTTTTTCGCCGGCGCTTTGCAGGAAATCAAT
>JBDRPB010000016.1:0-4083 GCA_043809485.1 Pseudomonadota bacterium
AGTCCGTAGGTGATAGTCTGTGAATATAGGTCTGCAAATTCTTCTTTTGAAAGCCCGCTTATGAGATATTTTCTGAACGCCTCGTAGAAGCCTAAGATAAATCCTTTCCCATGTTTCTCTGCTTCCTCTAACTCCAGGGTAACGACTTCGTCCCTCAAGAACCGGGTTCGCTTCGCAAGTTCAACAGCTAAAGACCTGGCACTGTGAACCTTAGGCAGCGAAAACGAGAAGAATTTTTCCAGGAGTTTTATGAATTCGGGTTCTTTTTCAACAGGGGGGACCGTTTTGAGTTGGTGGGCAATAAAGGGCCTGGCAATCAAGACCTTTTCAATTAGGACACCATCCCGGTAAAGCCGGAATTCAAAGAAGTTGGTCAGGATCAGGTTCGGGAAGGTATGTCTGTATCGTTTTAACTGTTCGGAATGTTCTATATGGTCCAGGTTTTCAGCCGTTGGGGCCTTGGCCTCGATGTAACCGACAATATGTTGCTTCCCGTCCCAGACCCGGAAATCAGGGTTTCCGGCCTCGGTCTTTTTTGGGAGAGTGGTGATGTGGACCTTTTTCTTGCCAACGGATTCTGCATATTGATTGAGGAGTCCACCAAGAATCGCGTAGTAACTCTCTTCTCTGGCATCTCCCTGGTTTGCAATTTTAGAGATGTTCTTGAGGTATGGTCTAAGCATTGTAGCGCTCCGCACAATTACGTTGCGTTAGTAATTGCAGTAAATATTCAGATGGGTCAAGAAAAGCTGTAGAGCTTCAGCCCGTGCACCTGCTCAAAGTGGGGATCAATAGTAAAGACCTCGTAGCCTCCGGAGAGGGCCAGGGCAGCTATTATCAGGTTAGAAAGCGGGATTGTGATCCCTTTTCTTCGGAGAGATGCCGATATTTCGCCAGCCTTTTCCCAGATATCCCGGGTCATCTCAAGGTATGGGAGCTTCTTCAAGCTTTCTTTCACAAGCCTTGCTTCTTTCTGAACCTTTATGCCTTGCAGGATTTCAGCCAGGACCATTCCAACCATGGTCACTCTGCGCTCCCTGAGTAGACCCTTGAGATGCACTGTGAGGTCAGATTCGGGCTTACGGAAGAACTCAATCCAAACACAAGTGTCAACTATAATCCCGGTATTCATTCAGTTCGACCTCTTCTTCTTTTTGCCAGTCCAAATCGACATTAATTTTGCCGCTAAGGGAGATGAGATCTTCAATAGATTTCTTTTCAATATAATCCTTAATGGCCAATTCGATAGCCTTTGTTTTGGTCTTGGCCTTTGTGCGTGCCAGGAGTGCATCCATAAGATCATCTTGTATGTTAATCGTGGTCCTCATTGTATGCTCCAGTTGTCATACGTATTTCGCTAAATTATACATCATTATCATTGCATGTCAACATACCTTTTGTCCAAAAACCTGGCCACCCCCTTCTCGTGTTCTTTCGTAAAGGTAGTTAAGAGAAACTGATCAGCGTCCATATATATGCCCGCCCGGTCAAAGGCAGATGTAACATTGTTTACAGCCTGTTTTGTCATGACAACGGGGATAGGCGGTTTTTCCAGAATCTTTTTAGCAACAGCAACAGAAGCTCCCATGGCTGATCCATTTGGAACAACTTCTTCTGCAAGTCCCCAAATCAGGCCTTTTCAAGATTACCCTGGCCAGAGATCCATCCCTTTCAACCGTCAGATCTTGATATGTCATGAAAAAATCTCCTCCCTGCCATAGGATTATTATATATAATCAATGGGGCGGCAATGCCCCTTGTTTCATTTTCTTCAACAAAATTTCGTTTTTTGAGCATCCATCTACATTGTTATTTTAATCCCTTCAGGCCAACATATCCACTATTTCCATAAGAGGCAAAAAAGATTTGAGATTGAATTAACTTAAATGAACTACCTCGCAGCAAGCTACGAGGAATCAAAACCAAAAAATATAACGCAGCAAGCTGCGGGGAACTAACCTTTGTCCGCCTTTGGCGGATTAAAAGTATCAAAATATGTGGGCTTAGCAGAAATATATTCCATTTTTGCCCGGGAGTGTAGTATACTTCTGGGTGACCAATTTTTAGCCTCTTAAATATGTTTTAGCAACTACGAGAAAAAGCCTGAGCTTTTATACCACAAGAAATACAATGAAAAGAGACAGGAGAAAATCAGGGATGTTCGTTCCAACACTGATCATGGGAGCACTTGCCATTATACTGCTTTTCATCGGCTATTCTAAAGGTGAAGGCCAGCACATAATGGGTATAAAATCAGCTTTAAATATGACGGTTGAGATCCTACCGTTGCTTGTTTTCGCATTCATCATCGCGGGGATGATTCAAGTCCTTCTTCCTCATGAAACGATAGCAAAATGGGTGGGTGCCGATTCGGGTATGAGAGGGATTATTATAGGTTCAGTGGCAGGTGGGCTTTGCCCTGGTGGTCCCTTCGTGAGCCTGCCCATTGCAGCAGGCCTATTACGTTCCGGTGCAGGGATTGGAACCATGGTCGCATTTCTCACTGGATGGTCTATCTGGGCCGTAAGCAGACTGCCCATGGAGGTGGGCGTACTGGGCTGGCGGTTCACATTGATTCGCCTCGTAAGCACGGCCTTCTTTCCCATCTTAGCCGGAATAATAGCTCTAGTCTTTTTTAAAGGATACAAATAAGAATTCATATTGAAAAATATTGGAAATTTTAAAAGAAAAACGTAAGGTCATACCTTGTGTACATTAAGTTACTGGCAGGATAACGCCCCCTGAGGGGATGATATGTACTTCGGGATTTGGTGGACAGATGGTCGCACTCAGATCAAAGGCCTCTTGCAGGTCTTCTGCATATATGAAGCCCATTTTTTCACCGACCTCCCTGGTAATATCCTTTGAGACCAGGATGATCTTGAACCGATGCTGGATCGCCAGAGTCATTGCCAGGGCCATATTAAAATCAATGGCGCCCTCTTCCATAATCAAACGATTATTCTCGAAATGGTCAAGCACCCCTCCCAGGAGATTGTCGCCATACCTTGAGTGAAACCTTTCAAAACTCTCGATAAACGCATCAGGAAGATTCCCTTCACAGTCTGCGGCCAGAATAATGCACCCGCCCTCCTTTGTCACCATGGCCGCAGGTGCAAGGGGCTTTACGATCTGGGGGCCTTCAGCATACGGAAATGACGTGATTATGGTCAGGTCCGACTTCTTTGTAAATTTCTGGCAGATTATACCCCTGCTTTTCTCAATCCCGGCGAGATGAGCCTGCACAGGATCTCCTGATACCAGATCATACACCTGATCCCTCTGGTCCAGGATGCTGTTAATAATGTAATCAAGCTTTGCCGATCTGGCAATGGCACAAATCTGTTCATAGAAGATATTTCCTTTGGTCTTTCCAAGACCGGTCCCTTCATGAAAGGTGTATCTAAGATGGTGCTCACGGATGGAGTCAAAGTCAGCAACGCCCGGAAAAAGGATCTTCCCCCCACCGCCAAACCCGTTCATGGGATGCGGAAATATGGAGCCTATCCCTATCCTGAACGTGGCCTCATGGACTTTGCGGTTGATCTTGACCTCACGGCCTGTTTTAAGCCTGCCAACGGGCATTAGGTCGGTTGCATGGCAGTCGTGATTGATAAACTCGTATCTGTCTATCAATTCCCTCCCAAAGGTGGATTCCAGTTCCTCTGGTGTCAGCCCCCGATGGGTGCCAAGGGCAATGATCACAGAAATACTCTCGGTGGGGATATTAAACGCATTCAGCTCTTCCAGCAGGGTCTCAAGGATGAGCTTTTTGGGAGATGCACGTGTTAAATCCTCGACAACGATGGCGACTTTATCAGAAGGGGAAAGAGAATCTTTCAAAGCCCTTGCGTGGATGGGGTTTTTTAGGGCATTTTTGGTGAGTTCTCTCACATCCTTTTGTGAAGGATACTCGTCAACCTTGGCAAATGTTAGGACATGCCATTGGGAAGGGATTTCAAAGGGTATTTTTTTATGTCTATGAAAAATGAATGCGCTTTTCATGATAATGTCAGTTGTTTCCTGTCATTAGTCAGGTGCCTTGAAACAGATCATTAGTGAGTTATCAGTACATGATATTGA
>JBDRPB010000017.1:0-7878 GCA_043809485.1 Pseudomonadota bacterium
TCAGAAAGCGGTTCTCCGTTTAAATGGGTGTGAATGCATCGAAGGCCTTTGAGGCGGCCGGCTCCGAGCCTGTATTTGCTGAGGTCAGGAATAGAGATATGATTGTAATCACCCACGATCACAAAGGCTACCTCTCCTTTCCGGGCTATGAGTAAGGCAACTTGTCGTTTAATGTCGTGGGAAATAAAAGAAATCTGGCGTGTCAGTTCATGAGAAATAATCTCATGGCCGGATACCCTGCGGCGGTAAAGTTTTTGGAGTAGTCTCTGTTGGCTGGCCTTGAGCCCGCCTGTCTTGCCATGCGCTTTCTCGATGGCTTAGGCCCTTTTTGGAAAATGGTTGAATGGTTGATTCGTTGAGTCGTTTAGTAACGCGTAAGCTTTCACAGGCTCAACGCTTTCAGCGGGAAACTCTGAACTCGTGAACGGTTATAGAGACATTTACTTGCGGAACATTCAGCCAACGAACTACTCGACCATTTGACCACTCAACTACCTTAAATGCCCGGCTCCTCTTCTGTATAGTCTCCGAAGGCTGTCAGTTCCTTCCGGAAAGTTAATTTAAAATATCCAGTCGGGCCATTCCTCTGTTTGGCCAGAATTATCTCGGCAATATTCCGGTTTTCCTCTGAATCCGGGTGGTAGACCTCGTCCCTGTAGATAAAGGCAATTACGTCCGCATCCTGCTCAATGGCACCGCTCTCCCGCAAATCTGCCAACTGAGGTCTTTTGTTGGGCCGGTCCTCGACCTTTCTATTTAACTGTGACAGGGCCATGACAGGCACGTTGAGATCTTTTGCCAATGCCTTGAGCATCCTTGATACCTCAGATATCTCAATCTGCCGGGATTCAGCGGATTTGCGGCCCTGAATTAACTGTAAGTAGTCAACAATGACAAGGGCCAGGTCATGTGATTTTTTCAACCTCCTGCATTTCGCCTTCATCTCAAGCACACTGATCGCCGAGCTGTCATCGATAAAAATGGGCAGTTCTGTCAGTCGATTGGCTGAGTCCGTCAAACGCTCCCATTCTTTGTCTCTCAAGAATCCGGTCCTTAATTTGGTGGCGTCTATCCTGGCGTCAAACCCCAACATCCTGATACCTAACTGCTGTTTGGACATTTCAAGAGAGAAAACGGCTACTGCTTTCCCGGTTCTTTTTGCCGCATTATACCCGATATTAAGAGCCAGTGCAGTTTTTCCCATACTGGGCCTGCCCGCAATAATTATCAGGTCCGAAGGCTGCAGGCCTGCCGTCAATCGGTCAAAATCCTTAAAATCGGTGGGAACGCCCGTCACAAATCCATCAAAGGCCGCAGTACTCTCAAGCTTTTTGAAACTGTCCTTAATAACCTGTTTCAGGCTGTCAAGGCCCTCCCTGACCTGGTCCTCGGCAATATCAAAAATGGACTGTTCAGCCAGTTCAAGAAGGTCTTCAGTGTCTTCCCATTCCTGGAAGCAGGCTTCAGAAATAGTGGAACACTGGCTGATCAGCTTCCTTCGTACGGAGAGATCTTTGACGATCTGGGCGTGGTAAGCAATTCCAGCGGATGTGGAAACAGTCTCAACAATGGAGGGCAGGTAGTCGGAGCCCCCTATTCTTTCCAGTAGGTTTTTCTTGGTAAGAAATTGGGATAGCGTAATGATATCAATTGGTTCACCATGATTGTATAAATAGACCATGCCCTCAAAAATGGACATATGGGCCTCGCGGTAGAAATCATCGGCCGATAAGATGTCCATGATTTGATTCATGCTGTCATTATTGATCAATACGCCTCCCAAGATAGCCTGTTCTGCCGCAATATTATGAGGGGGGACCTTCAAATAGGTAGGCGCTGTTTTTTCTTTTGCTTGAGGCATTATCCCTCTTTCTCTTCCGCAGGTTCAACAACCACCCTAATGAGGGCTGTGATCTCGGGATATATCTTTACCGGTACCTCGAACTCTCCTAAAGATTTTATTGGCTTTTCCAGAAGGATCTTCCTCCGTTCAATGACAATGCCCTGTTTTTCAAGACCAGAAGCGATATCCATACTGGTGACCGAACCGTACAGTTTTCCTTCTTCCCCTGACTTTTGTAAAAGGGTGATCACGGTTCCTTCCACCTCTTGTTTTATCTTCTCAGCGGCCTCCCTGGCTTTTACCCGTCTGACCTCAATTTTTTTACCCTGCAGTTCAAGGGCCTTTATGTTTTGTGGACTGGCCTCAAGGCCAAGACCCTTAGGCATCAGATAATTCCGCCCATAACCTTTGGTCACATCAACAATATCTCCTTCGAGGCCCAGTTCATCCACATCCTGTCGTAAAACAATTCTCATAGGTAATCCCTCCGTCAACGAAATCAGCTTTCCATTCGCCTGTGTATTTTCCTGAAATCAACCCACTGATCGAACAGCCCAGCGAGAGACAAAGCTACAAAAAAAAGCTGTTGCACTACAATCAGAAAATAAACGCCAATCCTCAACCAGGATGGAACACGATATTTATTCAGGAAAAATAGAACGATGGACAGCCCGTGAAAAAGATAAATAATCATTATGATAATCAGGGCGTTAATGGCCAACAACTCTATACCCTCTGATGGCAAAAATAAAGCAAAACCTGCAACAATCACGCCCCAAACCAAACTATCTGGTGCCTGCCAATGATCCGTAGGAGCAAAGGCAGGGTAGCCAAGATTTCCCATCCTGAATAACGGTTTGGCCACAACCACATTGAGCCAAACGGCAAATCCAGTGCCGATAATCATAAGGGAAGGATAGATTTTTAAAATGATAGCCATAAAGGCCTTTCCATATACTCCCAGCTCACCGGCATTTTCCTGCGGCATTCCCATTTCTTCATATACTTTTATGGTCGCTTTTAGCTGGGCCTCTAAATAGTTATGTGTCATCTCAAATGGTCCCATATCTTTTGAAAGAGCGAGAAAAAGGAGGTACCCAAGACCCAGCAACAGCATGAACGCAGTTCCGAAAAAAATCGTCTGCCCGAGGCTAAGCTTCCTTTTGAAAAGCTCGGACAAAGCAAGCCCCAGGAGGCTGAACTCTATGCAAAAGATAATGATTTGCGGAGACCCTGTCAGCCTGGCAAACAGCCCAATGGTGATGGTTGCAAGGGCGGCAAGTTTTACCCCCTGATAAGTCCCCAATTTTGATGAATAATAAAGGAATGGCAAAGGGGCCAGCAGGCTAAGAAAGGGGCCAAAAAAGGGAATCCAAGCGGAGGATATAAGAATTAAGGCCCCCCAACCCACGCATCCCAGTATGTCTTTCTTTTTCATGGGATTTCGGGAGTGGCAAAACCACCAGAGACTAAAAAAAACATTTCAGGTCTGTTCCAGGGGGTTTCCGACTATCTCACGGTAGATGTGGTAAAAGGTAACAGAGCCATGTTTCTTGCCCTCTTGATGGCCAATGATAGTATCCGTTGGTGCTTGGCGCAGTTACCCGAGATTCGACACGGTGTGATCTTTCCCCGTTCGGTTGTGAAATACCTGAGGGTCTTGTAGTCCTTATAGTCAATTACAAGGTTACTATCTGCACAAAACTTACATATTTTTCTTCGCTGATAGGTCCTTTTGAATTTTTGCTTATTATCTCCGTAACTGCTTTCAGGTCTATTGTATGCCATTTTTACCCTCTTGATCCTTTACCTTCTCACTGTCTTGATCATGGCTGACTTCCTCAGCGGGTTCCGCCTCATCGCCTGCCTCAGCTTCACCTGCCTCTGTTTTGGACTTTAACGCCTCAGGGTCTGCATTGTCACTCAGCTTAATCGTCTGGTATTTAAGGATCTTGTCATCAAGGTTGAAGTTCCTGTGAAGTTCAGTAAGGAGCCCAGGCTCCCCACAAAACTGTAGAAGCACATAGTAGCCTTTATCGAATTTTTTTACCTGGTATGCCAGGGTCTTTTTGCCCCATTCATCCACCTTGACAACCACGCCGTTGTTTTTCTCAATAAGGCTGTTAAACTTGTCTATAACGCCTCTACAATCTTCCTCCGCCAACTCAGGGTTGATGAGATAAAGGGTTTCATAGTATCTCATATATTCACTCTCCTTTCGGCCTTTCTTCTGATGAAGAACTCGTTTGGTTCCGTAAACGACCTCGGTAATTAAAATTTTTTCCGAGTAGTTTTAAGGAACAAGGAGCAATTCAAGAACTGTTTTTAATAACATCGCTTATTTGCGTTGTCAAGCGATTTTAAAGTCGATCCTGGAATTCTTATTATGGCTTCGATCTGGCAGGGCCGTGGGGTCTCTTTTTAAATGACTAAAGACGACTTCTTACACAGCTTGTCGAACGCCCCCGTGGCTTTGAATAAAGGCTCCGAGCAGGCAGAGAAGGCGTCAGTTGCCACGGAGACTCTCCTTTGGGGCTGTCCTATAATGCATTTCAAGTCTACGCTGCCGTTCAATAGAATGAAGTAAGCATTTGCGGCCTTTAAAAAGAGACCCCGCGGTCCTGCATTAGCAAGGCCTAAAGGTTATAATTAGCATTGCTGAAAGCGCTAAATCCTTACGGAATTATGTGCCTTTTCTTAGAAGGCTGAATACATCTTCGGAAGCAAGCCCGTGAATTCGAACCGTTTTCAGCCTTGACCGTTCTCCCGAAGTAATCTCGACACCCCCCTTTGGTAACCCCAACTTCCTGGCAATCAATTCTGTCAGTGCCTTATTGGCCTTACCCTCGACTGGAGGGGCCGTCAGTTTTACCTTGAAAACCCCTTTTTCCTCGCAAACTATTCGATTCATAGAAGATCTTGGCAACACCGTTACCTCGATAATAGTGTTGCAATGATCCCCCTTCCCCACGGTGTCAATCCTTTCCAATTATCCGCAGAAATTCTCATTATCACCTTTAAAAAGAGACCCCGCGGTCCTGCCAGATGAAAGCCGAAATTAGAATTGCTGAATTATCCGAGACGCACTGCCAACTGCATCAGGCTCTGTACCAGGAAAGACTGGATGAAAATAATGACTAAAATTACAAGGATCGGCGAAAGATCCAGGCCTCCCAGGCTTATTGGTAACCTGCGCCTGATGGGATAAAGCACAGGTTCTGTCACAGAGTTCAAGAAGCGGACGATCGGGTTGTATGGATCCGGATTGACCCAGGAAATAACGGCCCGACCGATAATAATCCACATATAAAGTGTCAATGCGATATCAAGAATTTTGGCCACGGCAGCCAGAAGATTTCCTAATACAAACATGTTCTCTTAAATGCCTCTTATGACCGAGCCAATTTCAAAACGTCCCCTTTTGCCTCCCGCCATCGGCGGGACGGCAGGCTCAAATTTTAATCCTCGAAATACTCAATGTATTCCTGTGGTTAAAAATTTCGCCTTCCTTGATCTTGAATCCCGCTGTAAGCGGGAAACATTTTGAAACTACCTCGACCGTTTAAAGTATATGAAAAAATAGGGTATGTCAGAGCAGGCCGTAAGCCGGGTTCTGTTTCCCAAAGCAGTCACCCGCTTCTGGGACAATGACCATTCCTCTAGCCTCGACGTTACCATCGAGATCAAGCGACCTACCCGGGAACTCGGGCGGACCACCCTCAAGTGTTCCCCTATTTGGTCTTGCTCCGGGTGGGGTTTACCTAGCTCCCGCCGTCACCGGCGGAACTGGTGAGCTCTTACCTCACCGTTTCACCCTTACTCCCGCCGATATGCAGAAAATCGGCGGGGGCGGTTTTTTTCTGTGGCACTTTCCTTCCTGTCACCAGGACTGGGAGTTACCCAGCACCCTGTCCTACGGAGCCCGGACTTTCCTCCCCCCTGCACAAAGGCAAGGCGGCGGTCATTTGTCCTGCTCCAACATACCCATCTTAAAGATCACCGTCTATCAGTAGAACCGGTGGAATTATGATTCAGCCTTTCTCAAGGATACTCTTAAACCGCTCGTCTTCACCCCAATAAATAATGCGACTACAATAGGGACAACTCATCAGGCCATCGCCTCGAATCAACTCATTGAATTTTTGTGGTGGAATACCCATGTGACACGCCTGGCAAATCCCTTTGACAACAGGGCTAATGGCAAGGCCCTCTTTATTCTGCCTAAGAATATCGTACCTTTTTAATAGACCCTCGTCAATAGACTTGCAGAAATCAGCCCTCTCATTTTCAAGTCTTTCCAGGACCTCATCAAGGGCTTTCAGCTCTTTCAAACTCTCGTCACGCTCCATTTCGAAATTTTCTTTGAGTAACTCCCCTTTTGTCTTGTTTGATACGCACTTTTGCTCAAGTGTCTCTATTTGCTCCATTATTTCAATGAGCCCGTCTTCCAAGAGCGTTTTTTCTTTTTCTAAAACAGCAAGCTCCTTAAGTGCGGCTGTATATTCTTTATTAGACTTTATGTTATTTAGCTTGATATTGCTTTTTATTGCCCGGTTCTCTAATTCCTCAATTTCCTGCTCAGATCCTCGTCGTGCGCGCCTATTCAACTCAAGCTGATCCAGCTCTGCCTTCAATTGGCTTTCGCTTTGATCGAGCTCTTTCTGAAACCGTTCGATCCTAATAGGCTTCTCCTTTTTTTTGTTTTGGGCATCTCTGATCCTGATATCACAATCCTGGAGCCCAATTAAAAGCTTCATTTTTGCTTCCAATTCCTTCCCCTCAAATCGACAATATTCCTAACCGTAATGTATAGGACTGGTCTCCTCCTCATCAACTTCCACCGTAACCTCCCAGCCCTTGCCTGTTAGCACTTCCCTAAGACGTCCGGCAAAATTCCCAAAGGCAGCTTTTTCGGTATGGAAATGTCCGCCGTCGATCAAGGCAATTCCTAATGATTCGGCCTCCAATGCATGATGATGACTTACATCCCCGGTCAAGAGGAGATCCGCGCCTTTTTCGGATGCAAGGGGGACAAGACTTCCACCCGATCCCGCCACTACAGCAAGCCGACGAACCAGGCGGTCTCCCTGACCAACTAACCCTGGTTTTTCTACCCTTAGGACTCTCTTGATATTATTTACCACACATGAAAACTCAGTCGGTTCGGGCAAATCCCCAATTCTCCCAAGACCCACGCCTTTGTCCTCGTCCGTTTTGCTTAGCACTTCTACGTGTTGAAGCCCCAACATATGTGCAAGAATATCGTTCATACCGCCCTTTGCCACATCCAGGTTGGTATGGGCAGCAACCACAGAAATTTCACTTTTTACAGCTTGAAAAATCACATTCTGGGGATACCCATGGATTTCCAACCTTGAAATGGGTTTGAAAATCAGGGGATGGTGAGTTAGCAAAACTTGAGCCCCAGTCTTCGAAGCAGACGTCAAGGCCTTGAGAGTGGGGTCGAGGGCAAGAAAAATTTTCCTAACCTCCTGGTAATAAGAGCCGACCTGGAGTCCCGGATTATCCCACGGTTCAGCAAACCGTGCAGGTGCAACATGCTCCAAAAGGTCAAGAAAATCTTTTAATTTAGGAATCATGTGTTATCCGGGCCTTTGTGTCTGCGAATAAACCCAAAGGTAAAGAATTCAAGCCCATCGAAGATCCCGCTAAGCGGGGGGGGCGTGGATCTTTATTTTGAAATCAAAAGGGCGCACTCTCTAAAAGTGCGCCCTTGTTTGGAGTATTACAGCCTTGCCTTGAAAAACGCCATTAATAGAACTATTGAGAACACCTTGAAGGATTATCCTTTGGTGGGCCCACCTGGGTTCGAACCAGGGACCTACCGGTTATGAGCCGGTGGCTCTTCCAGCTGAGCTATAGGCCCTGAAGAGATCATTGTTATAAAATGCGTACTCAGTAATAATTTGTCAAGTAAAATTCTCATTTGGCATTTAGGCCTCTTTACTCTCCACAAAGCTCTTCAACTTTCTGCTTCTACTGGGATGCCTTAATTTTCTAAGAGCCTTAGCCTC
>JBDRPB010000018.1:0-5737 GCA_043809485.1 Pseudomonadota bacterium
TTAAAAAAATGCTTAAGGAATCAGAGGAAAGGTCCCGGACTCTGGTGGAAAGCTCCTCTGATGCCATTGTGATGCTGGACAGAGCGAGGAATGTAATTTCCTGCAATCAAGCTTTCCCTGATCTATTTGGTTATGAAAAGGATGAAGTAGTGGGAAAATCGATAAGATTCATCCATCAATCGGATGAGAGCTGGCGTTCCTTTGGGGAGGCTGCCTACCCGGAGATTGAGAGGTCTGGCGCCTATAGGACAGAAAGGGATTATAAGAGAAAAGATGGCACCATAATCTCTGTGGATTCAGTTACCTCTGCGATAAAATCAGATGATGGGTCGATAAAAAGTTATGTTGCCATCATCAGGGACATCACCGAGCGCAAGCAGATGGAAAATGCGCTCAAGGAAGAAAAGAATTTGTTGCGCGCAGTGATAGACAATGTGCCAGATTTTATCTTTGTCAAAGACACCGAGAGTCGATATCTTTTCAGCAACAAGGCGTTTGCTAATTTTCTTGGGCAGAAAACAGCGGAGGAGTTGGTTGGTAAATCTGTCTTTGAGGTTTACCCGCAGGAATTGGCGGCACAATTTTATGCCGACGATCAAGAAGTCATTTGCTCGGGTCAAACGCTGCTAAACAGGGAGGAACGCTCTGTAGATCAGATGGGCAACAAGGTTTGGGATTTAACGACCAAAATGCCTTTGCGGGATAGTTCCGGTAAAATTGTGGGTCTCGTGGCTATTTCAAAAGATATCACAGACCGAAAACGGGCAGAGGAGGCGCTGAGGGAGAGCGAAGAAAGCTATCGTACGCTCGTTGAGAACGTACCCGTTGGGGTTTTTAGAAACACACCCGGTGCCAAAGGGAAGTTTCTTATGACAAATCCCGCCTACCTCAAGATGTTCGGATTAAGCTCAGAGGATGAGCTCAAGAGAATGAGCGCGGCTGATTTATATATGAATGCCGAGGATAGACAGCTCTTTTCAAGCAACCTTTTGGCCAAGGGAAGAGTTAAGGATGCCGAATTATTATTAAGGAAGAAGGACGGGAGTCCTATTTGGGGATCGGTTAGTGCCAGGATTGTGAAGGATGAGAAAGGGAAAAATGTTTATTTTGATAGCATGATTGTGGACATCACCGAGCGCAAGCGGATGGAAGAAGAGAGAGCGCAGTTGATAAAAAAACTTCAGAAAATAAATGAAGAGTTAAAAGATTCAAATCAGCAATTACAGGAGGCCACCGTACAATTGATTCAGTCGGAAAAACTGTCGGCCCTGGGCGAACTCACGGCAGGTGTGGCGCACGAGCTGAACCAGCCTTTAAACGGGATAAAGATTATCTCTCAGTCCATATTGAGGGATATAGAGAAAAACCGGTTTGAGGAAAAAGATGTAGGGGATGACCTGAACGAGATAGTGAGTCAGGTGAATAAGATGGCTGAGATAATAGACCACATGAGAATCTACTCCCGGAACACCGAAGGGGGTTCCGAGGAGATGATTGATCTGAACAGTGTGATCAAAGGGCCGTTCAAGCTCTTGGATCAGCAGCTCAAAACTCATAATATTGAGGTGGTCAGGGAATTGACCCCCGATTTACCCAAAGTCAAAGGTGATCCGATCCGCCTTGAGCAGGTGTTTATGAATCTCATTACCAATGCCAGGAATGCCCTGGATAGCAGTGGGAGAGAGAATAAGAGAATTGAGGTAAAAACCTATAAAACCGATAATCACCGATCAGCGCCAGAGAATCCCATGGTGGTAGTGGAGGTGAAGGACAACGGCGAGGGGATCCCCGAACATTTAAGGGAGAAGATATTTCAACCATTTTTTACCACAAGAGAGCCTGGAAAAGGGACAGGTCTGGGGCTTTCGGTGTCAACCAAAATCATAGAGGAACACAGAGGAAAAATTGAACTGGAGAGTAAAGCGGGTAAAGGGACGACATTCAGCGTGATACTTCCGGTTGCGAACTGAAGCGGTCGTCTTATCACAGGGCATGATGTCAACAAATAAAGAGGAGGAGCTATATGGAACAGTATAAAGTTCTGGTTATCGAGGATGATGAAACCGCCAGGGGACAACTGGCAAAGGCCATCCGGAAAGAAGGCTATGAAGTGGTGGTGGCAGAGGACGGTCGGGCGGGGGTGGAGCTGTTCAAGAAAGAACTTCCGGAGATTGTGGTTAGTGATTTGAAGATGCCCGGTATTGATGGAATGGAAGTGATGCATACGGTGAGACGCCTGTCAAAAAATACGCAGATCATACTCGTTACCGCGTTCGGTGAAACTGATACGGTCATTTCTGCGCTTCGTGAAGGGGCGCTGGACTACTTGAAAAAACCGCTCGATCTGGACCAGTTAACCGTTGCCCTGGGAAGGGCAAAAGAAAAAGTTATGGAATATAAAAAAGGGGCTACTTTCCCAGCCTTGCTTTTAGCCGATGATGAAGAAAAAATCCGGGAACGTCTTGCCAGGGTGCTGGAAAAAGAAGGGTGGAAGGTCTTTCAGGTAGCCGATGGTGAAGAGGCAATCAATGTTTTCAAGGATAATAGAATTGATGTTGTCCTTTTGGACATCAAGATGCCCAAAAAGAATGGGCTTGAGGCGTTGCACGAAATGCGAAGTGTCTCCAATGATTTTGAGGCGATCATTCTTACCGGGTATGGTGATGAAAACAGCGCCATACAGGCGTTACGTGATGGAGCAATAAATTTTCTAAAAAAGCCTATTGATTTAGAACAGATGATACTCGCTGTACAGAAGGCGATGGAGAAATTGAAATCCGATAGGGCTTTGAAATATCGGACGCGCGAACTTGAACTGGCAAACCAGATTATCGGCATAGTCACTGCGGAAAACGAACTTCTTATTGATCTCCGTCGCCATATCCCCGAGCCAGCCAAGGATTTTGCCCAGCAGTTACTTGACGCGATACCGATTTACCTGTTTGTTTTAGATGAAGATTTGAAGGTGCTGTATATAAATCGTCCTTTAGCCCGGGCCATTAAATATCAACCGGAGAGGCTTGACGAGGAGTTTTTAAAAAGTTTGGCCAGAGTGGGCATTAAAGGCCTTTCTTCCGAATCATTATTGTCAGTGGTTAATAAAATTTCCGAGGCCCCGCACGGAACAATAGAAACCTTAAGCACCGGCAAATATTCATTCATCACATTCGCACCGGTGAGGGTTTTAATTGAAGGAGAAGAGAAAAAAACAGTTCTGGCAATAATAAGAGGAGAAAGGGGGTAAGCGTCGTAGCATTTAATAATCAACAGACGCAACGAACGACATGAAGACAAAAACTGTGCTTATCGTTGATGACGATAGGATTATCCGGGAACAATTACAGAAAGAACTCAAAAGAGAATACTTCAAGACATTTCTGGCATCTGACGGCAAAACGGCCCTGGAAAGTTTAAACCGGGAAGAGATAGATATCGTGATTCTTGATGTAAGGCTACCGGATATGGATGGCCTTGAAGTTCTTAAGGAGATCAAGGAGAAAAGACCGGATTGTGAGGTAATCGTCATCACCGGAATGGGAAGCCAGGAAATCGCCATAAAGTCCTTAAGAAAGGGTGCGATTGACTATATTGAAAAGCCGATAGAAATGGATGAACTTTCAGCGGCATTGGGAAGGGCACAGGAGAAGTTAGCCGATAAAAAAGAACTCTCCTATAAAAATATGCTTCTGGTGATAGATGATGACGAGGCAGTTGTTAAACGTTTAAAAAAGGTGCTGGAAAAAGAGGGCTATGAGGTTGTGGGCGCAAATAGCGGTAAAGAGGGGCTAAATATTATTGCGAATAACAAGATTGATGTCGTTATAACCGATATAAAAATGGATGATATGGATGGAATCGAGGTCATCCAGAGAGCAAAAAAACTTTACCGCGATATTGAGGGGATTGTGGTTACCGGTTTTAAAGATCAGGAACTGGCAATAAGATCACTTCGGGCCGGGGCGATTGATTATATCACCAAACCGATTAACCTGGAAGGGCTCCTTTTTTCAATAAAGAGAGCCATTGAGAGGATCAACCTTAACCGGGATCGTTTGTATAGAAATAGAGAACTAAAGATCTCATCAGAAATCATTTCCAAGATGAATGAAGAGCTGGAGAGAAGAATTGAAGAGAGGTCAAAGGAGTTGAATCAGACCCAGGCACAACTTTTCCAGACCTCAAAACTTGCAACACTTGGTGAAATGTCGGCCGGACTTGCCCATGAGATGAATCAGCCATTGGGAGGAATCTCTTTAGTCTCCAAATATATGAGAAAACTGATGGAGAGGGATAAATTAACAAAAGAGGAAATTGATTCGGGTCTGGGGGATATTGAAGCTTCAGTAAAAAGAATGGCCAAAATAATCCAGCATATTCGCACCTTTGCCCGGCAGGAAGCCTTAAAGTTCAGTAAGGTGGATGTCAATGAGACGATTGATTCCGCCTTGGGTCTTCTGGGTGAGCAGTTGCGCCTGCATGAGATTGAAGTCGTGGTTGACCTCTGCCGCACATTGCCAGAGATCGTTGGTGAACCTTTTCAACTCGAACAGGTGTGGATCAATCTTATCTCAAACGCGCGGGATGCCTTGGATGAGAAAGAAAAAGAGATTTCAGAGGCCGGTTCCCAGGGTATGAACTACAAAAAACGTCTCAGTATTTCTACACTCCATGATCCGGAATCTGAGATGCCCTCTGTGGAAGTGTGTTTTACTGACAATGGAATCGGGCTGAAGGAAGAGTCAATAGGGAGGATCTTTGAGCCCTTCTTCACCACCAAAGAGGTGGGCAAAGGCATGGGGTTGGGATTATCGATATGCCACGGGATAATCGAGACCCACAAAGGTGAACTATTCATTGAGAGTGAGACAGGCGAAGGGGCCACTACTGCTCGAATAATTTTACCGATAGGAGATTGATGATGGCTAAGATTCTTGTTATTGACGATGAAAAGATTATCAGGGAAAGGATGGCGAAACTCCTGGAACTTGATGATTATGAGACTTTTTCTGCTGAGAGCGGTCCCAAAGGTCTGGAGATTTTCAAAAAAGAGAAACCGGATATCGTCCTCCTTGACATAAAGATGCCGGGGATGGATGGTATTGAGGTACTGAAGAAGATCAAAGAGGAATCAAAGGAAACACAGGTCATCATAATGACCGGACACGGAGGAGTGGAAACAGCCATAGAGGCATTAAAAGAAGGCGCTTTTGGCTACATTCAAAAACCGGTCTCATATGATGAATTGGAAATTGATATCAAGAGGGCATTGGAAAAACAGGAGATAGGGAGGAGGCTGGATGAGCATGTAGACCGCCTGGAGGAGGCAAACCAGGAGCTTGAAGGGCTGTTTCAACAGCTGCAGCGGGATTACGAAATCGCGGAAAAGGTATTCGACAAAATCGTGTTGGAGGGTAAGCACTCTGACTGCCCCAATATCAAACGTTTCCAATCCCCCATGGCTACGGTAGGAGGTGATCTGATTCTGGTTTCCGTCGGGCCGACGGGGGGGCAGTATGTTTTCGTGGGGGATTTCACGGGCCACGGTCTGTCGGCCGCCATCGGAGCCATCCCTCTCAGCAGTATCTTTTACGCCATGACGGAAAAGGGGCATTCCATCAGCGATATCGTAACAGAGATCAACCGGAAGCTCAAAAACATCCTTCCAACGGGTCTGTTTCTCTGTGCCTGCCTCATGGAATTGAACTATTTAAAAGAAACAGTAGATTTGTGGAACGGC
>JBDRPB010000019.1:0-4408 GCA_043809485.1 Pseudomonadota bacterium
GCATGCCTGTTTGAAGTATTCCAGGGCCTGTTTCTTTCTTTTGGCGGTTTCTTCGTCTTCCTCGTATATGGCTGGATTGGCCCTCATCCAATTCCTCAAGCTCCCGCCTTCGGCGTATTCCATTGGAAGCAGAATAAGGGAAACTCCCTTGAACACGTCCCTCAAGGGAAGTTCGGCTTCCAGAATGTGCTTGCGGTCTCTGATCTCCTTACGGGCCTTGAATTCGAATTTGAGCTGATCCACAGCCATCTGAGCCTGAGCCAACTCGGTGAATACCACCTTAAGCGCAAGGTCTTCATCCATTTCCTTATCTTTTGATAGGTAGACCGATCCGAATCCCCCAAAGCCAAGAAGTTCTTTAACAACGAATCGCCCACCGAGCAGCTCTTCCCCAGGATTGATATGGATGGTGCTGATGGCTGAGGGCTGTGCGAAAGGAGGTGCGGGAGTTCCAGCGGGTGCGATGTCAGGATAAGGCCTCCCATTTGGTGAAACCAAATTTACATTTGGGCTAGACATATAAGGACTGAAAACTTGATTGGGAGCCGATACGCCAGGCTGACCCTGCGGGTCATTTCCTGCGCCACTTTTTTCGCCACAGTGTGGGCAAAAATTTACCTCTGGCCCAAGCTCACGGCCACACCCCGAACAAATCCGGCTGATTGGATTTTTACACTGGGGGCAATAATTTTCTTCGCCGGAAAGGACCTTGCCGCATTGGGCACATTTCGAAGTTTTTCCATCCATTGACCCCTCCTCATCAAAACCCCGAATCGTGTTGGGCCTGGCTTGTGTGTGCTGCACCTACCAGAATAGAGCTTATTACACGATGAGCCGCATCAGCCCATTTCTTCGCCTCATCGGAGGACCAAACCGCTTGCCACCAATCGGCCACCTTGCTATTCCACTCGTGGTAGCTCATCTCACTGGTCAAAAACCTGGTGGGACAAAAAATAACGTGACTGGTATGTTGACAGCCAGCCTGGGACTCTCGAATCTCTAAGGCCACATCCAGGCATCCAAGTGGCGGTCCCTGATCTTCCAACCGGATCCGAAGCCAGCGAGCGTTTCGCAAGACGCCGTCTTTGAAAACTTGTCTCTCTTCCACCACGATTTTCCAATTGCCATAGCGTCGGTCATAACGATTTTCCAGGTCCTTAGCAAGTTGAGATAAATCCGGAGCGCAAGCGATTGATTCAGGAAGACTACCTTGGATAAACACAACCCAGGGAAAGGGCTTTGCTAAAATATTGCACTTCTCGATTTCCTCCAGCACCTGCTCCGATTTCACGAAATCACATCGAACCAGATTAGCTATGTCCTCCCTATAAAGGGGGAAATGCTCAAGCCTCTCTGCCCTCAGAGCCGAGTCGCGATAGGTCTCTAACTTACGGAACACCTCAGCAGAAAGGCGTGGCTCCATCATGAGTTCTAAAAGCTCGGCAAAAAGGTATTCACATGGTTCCCCAGGGAGTTTCCCGCTCAATTGATTCCGAAGGTCCTGCCAGATCCGGTACTCCTGGAGAAGCATCCCCAAACGCCTGCACAGGGCGGCGTGAAGCACCATGGCGTCAACACCATAGCCTTTTTCCGCCAGGTTTCCAATTTCGGCTAAGGCATCCTCTTTGTCCCCTGCCTGGATCGATGCCCTGGCCTTTTCCCTGGAATCCATAAGCGATTTTAAAATGCTCTTGTGTCGTTGCTCGGCCAGAGGAGTCAGGTCAGGTCCGGCCCAGGAGCGGGCGCTCAAGGAAGCTAAACGGGAAACAAAAGCGATGGAGGGTCCTATGCTATAAAGGGAGACAGAACCGTTTCCATCCAATACTGCCACCTTGTCTTCAGCAAGTGGAACCAGTCCTAATACAGAGGTTCCCAGGGATGTTTCTCCTTCCCTGGAGAAGTAATCAGGATTCCAAACACGAATCCTTCCGTCCTGCTGACCACCTGTGATGACCTTGTCTGCCAAGGGATGGTAGGCAACGGCAAGTATCCCTCCATCATGGGCCTCCACAGCCTGCGTTTCTCCTCCTTGTGCTTTTATGACGTGGAGGTGCCCAGAGCCGCATCCATAGTAAAGAATGCCGCGAGCACGATCAAGAGCCAGGCTGGTAAGGGCCGCATTGGCGGTAACAGGACAGGGCGGAGAACTGTAAATTGTAGAACCCCCAGGGAATTCGAAAATCTTCAGGGTTCCATCCTGCCCATAGCTGGCCAGGAGTTTTCCGGGCTCCACCCAGCAGGCAGCAAAGGCGAAACCTGAGTGAGCTTTTATTTCCGCCAACGGGCTGTCGCCTGAAAGGCTCGAATAAATTCTCAGAGAGCCATCTCCGCATGCGGCAACTATCAGTCCCTCATCTGTGACGTCCACTCCACAGATCCCGGCCATCTGGAAGGTATCCAAGACTGGTGAACCTAATGTGATTTCTTGACCCTGATGGATAGGGTAGATCCGAAGCACTGAGGGGTGCGAAACCTGGCCAGCACGGTTGAGTACTGGTCGGGAACCGGCGGCCAGATAACGCTGGGCAGGTGAAAAGGCAAGGGCATAGACCGAGAGCATGGGGCCCCGGTCTTTGAAATCTGCTACATGCTGTGGCGGTTGGCCTGGACGAGCAGAGGAGAGGGCGAAGATCCGCGGGTCGCTACTACCGCAGCCAATGAAAAACAGATCATCTGACAGAATGGGACGAGCATTCATTTAATCCACCCCATCCCGCTAATGTTACCATGTCCCTCTCTATAATATTTTCCTGAATCATAAAGGCTGTAAGCCCCTGGAAGGTAGCCGGGAAAACAGCTAATGTTGTAATCAAAGCTGGGCCGATACGATACATAACTGCCAACATCTACCCGGCAGGATGAGGGAGAGTTTCCCAGGCATTTTAAAGCGTCTCCCACCAAATCGTCGAGGTTGCCGGTAGAAGCGGACAAGCCGGAATGTGGCGAAGAAAAATCTTGATTGAGGACGCTCTGAGCGCGCTGCAGGACCTGATGGACCTCATCAGCCTGTTTTCTGTACTCCTGTGTGTAGTTTTTAGCATAAGCGGCAGCCTGCTGTACCTGGTATCTGGCACCAGGCACCCCTGCAACCTCTTTCTGCCGGGCAGTGTTGGTATAAAGTCCTGCGTCATGACTGTAACGGCTACTGAGATCTGCCATCCTGGATTCAAACTCAGAAAGTCTACCGGCCATGCGTCTTAAATCCTCAATGAGGGCGGATAATGCATTCCGGGCCTGCCTGAGCCTGCTCTCGAATACAGTAGGGTCCTCTCCATCTATCATTCTGGACCGGGAGGACTCCAACCTGGAAACCTCCACTCCTTTATCCTGAATTTTATCTATTAAGCGGTTCGTTTCAGAAACAAGTGTATTGGCCTCGTGGGAAAGGTCGGTCATAGCTTATTATTTTTACCTCCTGAACTTGATCGGGGTGCTTTTTATTTCATTGCCCTTTTTTTTTGTAATAGCCTCTGATTTCTTGCGCTCCTTTTCTTGCTCCTTGCCTTTGGTATCGGTGAACTTCACGTCTTCCTGACCAACTGATGCAGCCTCTTTGAGTCCCCTCCTTGCAGCAGCCACCTCAGCGCTGGTAAGCGCTTTTTCTATTTTCTTGATGTCACCTCGGGTCTTTTTGCCCATTTCAGTCAAGCGCTTTTCCCGGGGCAGGGCATCTTCGCTGACCACCTTTTGCTGCTTCTTTTCATCTTTTTCAAATTGCTTGTCCGTTTCCCTACCCGCGGTTTCCATGGTTTTCTTGATCTTTTTCATGCCTTCGTCCGTACCCTCAACACTGGCCGAGCGGGCTGCTTCGGATACAGCCTTTTTTGTTTTGACATCCTTTTCAAACCTATTCTTGCTTTCCTCAAACTTTTCCCCGGTTTTTCGTTTCCCTTTTTCAATAGCGGTTCGGCTGGTTTCTCTGCTCATGATTTGGTCCTCCAATTCTAAAGGTTTTTTGATTCTTACTCGTTTGGGCTAACAGCTTCTATTCTGCTGAAAGTCTAAGAGCCTAATAACATAAAAGGGCTCTAATGTTAATACATTTTCCTCTCACGAGATAAGTAATAAGGACAGCGGCTAATCCAATTACCCTTCAATTCCGCTTCCGAAGCCATTTTCACGCAAAGAATTATCAGTTTAAATTCTGTTGATACTGTTGAGAAGATAAAGATTTGAAGTTGAAAATGTCTTCAAAAAACAGAAAAATATTTAAATCCCCTCTGGACTAAATGGAGTATGGCCTCATCACTGCTTTTCCCGCTGGAACAAATCAAGCCAAGCCAAATTCTGACCCAGTATTCCGAATGGATTTATTTTACGCTGGTTTTGGTCTTTTTTATATCAATTTCTGGTATTACCTTAAGAAAGCATTTCGATAAGCCGTATGTCAAGCCACTTATTATCTCAG